>CAMLQP010000023.1 GCA_946482115.1 uncultured Comamonadaceae bacterium | reverse complement strand
GGTGGCTGTCGGTGCGCCAGTGCTGGCGCGCCAGCACAAAGCGCGGGTCGCTCACGGCCTCGCGTCCCGCCACCACGATCTGGCGGGTCTGGATCACGTGCTCCGAGCGCAGCGCGCGCGGCCCGCCGGCCAGCAGCGGGTGGGCGGGCGACATCACGGCCACCAGAGTCTCGCTGCCCACTTCCTGGAAGTCCTCCCGGCCGTCGAGGCTGGGGCGCTCGAACACCAGCGCCAGCTGGGCACTGCCTTCGTGCAACTGCCGCAGCGCGTCGGCCTGCGGCGCCACCAGCACCTCCACCTCCAGCCCGGGGTGCTCGGCGGCCAGCGCGGCCAGCGCGTCGCTCCAGTGGGTGGCCAGCAGCTCGGGCGCCACCGCCAGCACCAGCCGCGACTCCAGCCCCTGGTGCAGTGCCTGCGCATGCGCTTGCAGCTGGCGCAGCTGCTGGGCGATCTGGCGCGCCTGCGGCTCCAGCGCCCGCGCCGCCGCGCTGGGCCGGGGCTCGCGTCCGCCGCGCTCGAACAGCGCCAGGTCCAGTTCGGCCTCCAGGTTGCCGATGGCCATGCTCACGGCCGACGGAACCCGGCCCAATGCCCGGGCCGCGGCCGAGAAAGAGCCGTGGTCCAGAACCGCTAGGAAAACCGCCACGCTGTCGCTGGTGAACGCCATGATCTATCAGAAAAACTGAAAATACCTGACTTTTTATATCAGACAAGGACACATAAAGTCCAGCCCATGCAAGGCATTCAACGCAAAATCGTCTACGTCACCCTGTACGAGGCCCTGGCCATCCTGTTTGCCACCCTGGGACTGGCCGTGCTGTCGGGCCAGGGCATGGCCCATTCCGGTGTGCTGTCGGTCATGGCCTCGGCCATCGCCGTGGTCTGGAACCTGATCTACAACACCGCCTTCGAGCGCTGGGAATCGCGCCAGGCCAGCCGCGAACGCACCGTGATGCGCCGCGTGCTGCATGCCGCGGGCTTCGAGGTCGGCCTGGTGCTGGCCCTGGTGCCCACCATCGCCTGGTGGCTGGACATCGGGCTGTTGCACGCCTTCGTGCTCGACCTCTGGCTGATCGTGTTCTTCCTGGTCTACACCTTCGTGTTCACCTGGTGCTTCGACCGGGTATTCGGCCCCCCGGCGGCCACGGTGGCGGGCTGACCGACAATCGCGGCGGTGAAAACCCGTCATTTCTCGCAGCTCGTCCTGCTGTCGGCGCTCTGGGGCGCCTCCTTCCTGTTCATCCGCGTCGCCAGCCCCGTGCTCGGGCCCAACATGCTGGCGTTCACGCGCGTGGCCCTGGCCACGGCCACGCTGGCGGTGGTGATGCACTGGCTGGGCCAGCACTGGCCGTGGCGGCGCTGGCGCGAGCTGCTGATGCTGGGCGCGCTCACCGTCGTCGCCCCCTTCGTGCTCTATGCCTGGGCGCTGATCCGCCTGCCGGCGGGCTACGGCGCCCTGCTCAACACCACGGCCGTGGTGTTCGGCACCCTGTCGTCCGCCTGGTTCAAGGAGGACACGCTCACCCGCCGCAAGCTGCTGGGCTGCCTGGCGGGTTTCGTCGGCGTCGGCCTGATCGTGCGGCTGGGGCCGCTGTCGCCGACGCCCGAAACGCTGCTGGCCGCCGGCGCCTGCGTGCTGGCATCGGCCAGCTTCGGCATCGCCACCCCGCTGATGAAGCGGGCCACCCACCACACGGAGCCGCTGGCCATCTCTGCCGCCATCCATCTGGCGGCGCTGCTGATGATCACCCCACTGGGGCTGGCCGCCGCGCCGCAGGCCGGCTTCAGCTGGGGCGCAGCCGGCGCGGTGGCGGTGCTGGGCGTCGTGACCTCGGGGCTGGCCTACTGGATGCACCTGCGGGTGGTGCGGCACATCTCGCCGGTGGCGTCGATGATGCCCATGTTCATGATCCCGGTGTTCGGTGTCACCTGGGGCCACCTGTTCCTGGGCGAGGCCCTGAGCCCCGGCATCTTCGCGGGCGGCGCGCTGGTGCTGCTGGCCTGCACGCTCGTCACGGGCTTCAACCCGCTGCGGCGGCCGGCCGCTCCAGACGCACCACCCTGAGCGCGCAGGCCGTGGCCGCCAGCCCGGTGAGCGTGCCCACGGCATAGACCATGTCCAGCCCCCAGCGGGCGCTGATCCAGCCACCGCCCAGCCCGCCGATCACGCCGGGAAAGCCGTAACCCACGACCGCGTAGAGCGCCTGGCCGCGCCCGCGCAGCCGGCCCGGGAAATGGTGCGACAGCAGCGCGATGCAGCTGGTGTGGTGCGCCGCGAAAGTCACCGCATGCAACACCTGCGCCCCCAGCAGCACCAGGAATACCGGCCAGGCCGCCATCAGCCCCATGCGCAACGCCGTGAGTGCCGCCGCGAGCAGCAGCCAGTGGCTCAGCGACAGGCGCGGCAGCCAGCGGCCCTGGGTGAAGAACCAGGCCACCTCCAGCACCACCGACACCGCCCACAGCACGCCGATCACCGCCTTGCTGAAGCCCAGCGAGTCCAGGTAGAGCGAAAGGAACACGTAGATGAAGATGTGCGACAGCACGTGGAAGAACAGCGTGGCGAAGAACCAGCGCACCACCGGCTGGCGCAGCACGGGCGCCAGCGCCGGGCGTTCGGCTTCGGCGGGCGCGGCTTCCTTGTGGTCGGGCATCCACCAGACGCTGGCCGTGACGGCCGCCAGCGTGACGAAGGCCCAGGCCGGGAAACTGCCCATGCCGTCGCGCTCAAACCAGGCGCCGGCCAGCAGCACCGTGACCAGGAAACCGAGCGAGCCCCACAGCCGGACCCGACCATAGCGCCGGGCGTCGAAGCCGCCGCCCTGGCTGACCAGGTGGGCCATGGCGGCCTCGCTCATCGGCATCATCGAGCTGGTGTGGGTGAACAGCAGGAGCAGCAGCACGAACAGCCCGGTAAAACCCAGGTCCAGCCACAGGCCCAGCGACAGCAGCAGCGCCGCCGTGGCGCTGTAGCGCATCAGCTTGACGCGTTCGCCCGTGTGGTCGCTGAGCCAGCCCCAGGCATAGGGCGCGAACAGCCGGGTGGCGGACTGCACCGAGGTCAGCACGCTGATGGCGAACAGCCCCAGCCCCATGTCCTTGAGCCACAGGGGCAGGTAGGGGTTGAAAAAGCCGATGTGCGCGAAGTAACTCGCGGACAGCCCGGCGAACGGCAGCAGTGCCTGGCGCTGGCTCAACGCCGCACCGCTGCGATGTCGGGCGTGCTCACCTTCACGTCGCCGCACTGCGCGCGCTGGCGCAGCGCGTGCTCCATCACCACCAGCGCCAGCAGCGCCTCGGCGATGGGCGTGGCGCGTATGCCCACGCAGGGGTCGTGCCGGCCCTTGGTGATGATCTCGGCCGGCTGGCCGGCCACGTCTATGGTCTCGCGCGGGATCAGGATGGAGCTGGTGGGCTTGATGGCGATGGCCACTTCCAGGTCCTGCCCGGTGCTGATGCCGCCCAACACGCCACCGGCGTTGTTGTTGGCAAAGCCGGTGGGCGTGAGCGAATCACCGTGGGTGCTGCCCTTGTGCGCCACGCTGGCGAAGCCGGCGCCGATCTCCACGCCCTTGACGGCGTTGAGACCCATCATCGCAAAGGCGATGTCGGCATCGAGCTTGTCGTACAGCGGCTCGCCCAGGCCCACGGGCATGCCGCTGGCCGTGACGCGCAGCTTCGCGCCGCACGAATCGCCGCTCTTGCGCAGCGCGTTCATGTAGTCCTCCAGCGCGCTGACGTCAGCCACGGGCGCGAAGAAGGGGTTGTGGTCCACGTGGTCCCAGGACTCGAACGGGATGACCACCTCGCCGATCTGCGTCATGCAACCCCGGAAGGTGGTGCCGTAGCGTTCTTTCAGCCATTTGCGCGCCACCGCGCCGGCGGCCACGGTGGGCGCGGTCAGCCGTGCCGACGAGCGCCCGCCGCCGCGCGGGTCGCGGATGCCGTACTTGTGCCAGTAGGTGTAATCGGCGTGGCCGGGGCGGAAGGTCTGGGCGATGTCGCCGTAGTCCTTGCTGCGCTGGTCGGTGTTGCGGATCAGCAGCGCGATGGGTGTGCCGGTGGTCTTGCCCTGATAGACGCCGCTGAGGATTTCGACCTGGTCGGCCTCGTTGCGCTGGGTCACGAATTTGCTGGTGCCGGGGCGGCGGCGGTCCAGCTCGGGCTGGATGTCGGCCTCGGACAGCTCCATCCCCGGCGGGCAGCCGTCGATCACGCAGCCGATGGCCGGGCCGTGGGATTCACCGAAGTTGGTGACTGCGAAGAGGTTGCCAAGGGTGTTGCCGCTCATGCGGCGGATTATCCCAGAGGCTCCGGCCGGGCCCGGCGGGACTGGAACGCTTCATGCTTGATGCTGCAGCGCAGCACACCCACGTGTTGAAGGAGGTTCCCATGCTTGACCGTACCGGCACCGAGTTCTCCCACGTCAAACCGCAGGACACCGCCTATGTCGGCGGCGGCCTGCGGGATTTTTTCCTCTACCGCGACCTGGGGATCGCCGAGGCGACGCACGGAAAGGTGATCGCGCACCTGGTGAAGGCGAACATGGCACCGGAAGGGGGCACGGGCTGGCACCGGCATGAGGCGGATTTCCAGATCGTGATCATGGTGAAGGGCTGGGCGCGTTTCATGTACGAAGACCAGGAAACGCTGGTGGAGGCTGGCGACGTGGTGCACCAGCGCCCGGGCATACGCCACTACCTGTTCGACTACTCGCCCGACATGGAATACCTGGAAATCGTCTCGCCGGCGGATTTCAAGACGGTGGATGTGGAGCCGGTGTGCGAGATTCCACCCTCCACGCCTTGGAAGTAGTGTTTTTCTGAGACCTCGCGGGATCGGGGCGACGGGGTGCCCTGCTCCGCGGCTGTCCCCCGCCGCTGCGCGGCTCCTCCTTTATGCCGCTGCGCAGGGCACCCCATCACCCCGATCTGAAACGGTGCTGGCACACCAACGCTGGCGCGCCGGCACGTGGGTTGCCCTCGGGCGTGGGGTGACTGGCGCAGCGACATAAAGGAGGAGAGGCCGCAACGCGGCCTCGGGGGACAGTCGCGGAGTCAGTCACCCCACGTCCGAGGGCGAGAAGGCAGCAGCCCTTCAGAACTCCGCATCCAGCTCGTCAATCTCCTCGGGCTCCTCCCGCGCCGCCTTGACCCAGGCACCCATCGCCGGCAGCGCCATGATGCGCTGGCAATAGGCGGCGCTGTCGGCATCCAGCGGCACGTCGTAGCTCAGGAAACGCGTCACCACCGGTGCGTACATCGCATCGGCCATGCAGGGCTTGCTGCCGAACAGGTACGGCCCGCCGTAGCGCTCAAAACAGTCGGCCCAGATCTCCAGCACCCGGTCGATGTCGGCCTGCGCACGCGACCACACCTTGAACCCCGGGAAATGGCCCTTGATGTTCATCGGCAGCGAACCGCGCATGGCACTGAAACCCGAATGCATCTCGCCACAGATCGCGCGGCAGTGCGCGCGGGCCGCCGCGTCGGCCGGCAGCAGGCCGGCGCGCGGCTTCACCTCGGCCAGGTATTCGCCGATGGCCAGCGTGTCCCACACATGGATACCGTTGTGCCGCAGCGCCGGCACCCGCATGGACGAGGCCAGCAGCAGGATCTCGGCCTTCATCGCCGGATCGTCGGGCGGGATGATCTCCTCCTCGAAGTCCAGCCCGGCCAGCTTGCACATCAGCCAGCCGCGCAAGGCCCAGGCGCCGTAGTTCTTGCTGCTGATGGTGAGTACGGCCTTGGCCATGGGGTGCTCCTCGTCGGTCTGCCCCAGGACAGCAAGCCCTGTGCCAGCGAGGTGGCGCGCAACTTGCGTGCCTCCGGACACCGGGCCACAAGCCCGCCACCAAAGGCGCCCATGATGTACCTGGCCTACCAGACCCAAACCGACCTGGCCTCGCCGCTTCGCCTGCTGGCCCAGCACCTGGGCGCCCTGTTCTGGCACCGGGACACCGAGCGCACCGCGCTGCGCCAGTGGTCGGCCGCCTGCGAGGTGTTCTCGCGCCTGCGCCTCACCCACACCCGGCCCGATTTCGGCATCTCCGACGTGACGGTGGATGGCGAGCGGGTGCCCGTGCGCGAGGAAGTGGCCATGCGCACCCCCTTCGGCACCCTGCTGCGATTCGCCAAGCCCGGCATCGCCGACCAGCCGCCCGTGCTGCTGGTGGCACCGCTCTCGGGCCACTTCGCCACCCTGCTGCGCGAAACCGCACGCACCCTGCTGCAGCACCACGATGTCTACATCACCGACTGGCACAACGCCCGCGACGTGTCGCTGCGTCACGGCCCCTTCGGGCTGGACGACTACATCACCCACATGATGGACTTCATGGCCCGCATCGGCCCGGGCGTGCACGTGGTGGCGGTGTGCCAGCCCTGCGTGGCCGCGCTGGCCGCCACTGCGCTGATGGCCGAGGACGACCACCCGGCGCAGCCGCGCAGCCTCACGCTGATGGCCGGTCCGGTGGACTGCCGCGTCAACCCCACCGAAGTCAACCGCCTGGCCGTCACCAGGCCCATCTCATGGTTCGAGCGCCAGCTGATCAGCCACGTGCCGGCGCCGCACGCGGGCTTCATGCGCCGCGTCTATCCCGGCTTCGTGCAGCTCACCGCCTTCATGAGCATGAACCTGGAGCGGCACCAGAAGTCCTTCGAGTCGCTGTTCCACCACCTGGTCGATGGCGACCTGGAGCAGGCCGACGTGATCCGCAAGTTTTATGACGAATACCTGGCCGTCAACGACCTGCCGGCTGAGTTCTACCTGGAAACGGTGGAAAAAGTGTTCCAGACCTATGACCTGGCGCGCGGCGAGCTGATGTACCGGGGCCGGCGCGTCAACCCCGGTGCCATCCGCCGCACCGCGCTGCTGACCGTGGAAGGCGAGCGCGACGACATCTGTGCCATCGGCCAGACGGTGGCCGCCCAGGACCTGTGCACCGGCATCCGCCCCTACCTGAAAACCCACCACATCCAGACCGGCGTGGGCCACTACGGCGTGTTCAGCGGCCGCAAGTGGAACCAGCAGATCTACCCGCGCGTGCGCGAGGTCATCCACGCGGCGATGGGCTGAGGCGCCCGAGCAGGAAACCCGCCAGGCGCTCGGCCGTATCGCTGCGCTGCGGCCCCGGCCGCCGCAGCAGCGCGATGCGGCGCTCGATGCGAGGGCGCACCAGCGGCCGCACCACCAGCGAGGGGTCGTGCAGGTGGGCGGTGTACAGGCGTGGCATCAGCCCCAGCGCCAGGCCACCGCGCACGCAGCCGTACAGGGTTTCGGAGTGCTGCACCCGCAGCGGCTCCTGCTCCACACGGGCGAACTGCGCGCTGGCCGGCCCCGCCAGCGCCGAAACGCTGCCGCTGGCGAACATCACCAGCCGCTCGCGCGCCAGCTGCCGCCAGCCGACCTCGTCGGCCTGTGCCAGCGCGTGGCCGTCCGGCAGCACCAGCACCAGCGGGTCCTCGAACAGTTCGGTCACCTCCAGGCCCGAGGGCGGGTCGGTGACGGCCACCACCGCCAGGTCCAGCTGGCCGTCCCGCAGCTCGCCCACCAGCACGCTCGACGGCTGGTCGCGCAGTTCCACCGCGACCCGCCCCTCGGCCACCGGCGCGTAGCCGCTCAGGGCCTGGGTCACCAGGCCGCTGGCCGACGGCACCACGCCCAATCGCACCAGCGCCTGGCCGCGCTCCACGATGCGGGCCATGTCGCGCAGCGACAGGTCCGCCACGTGGATCAGGTGTTCCGAGCGGCGCAGCAGTTCGGAGCCGGCCAGCGTGAGCTCGAAGCGCTGCCCCCCGCGCACCAGCAGCGGCACGCCCACCAGGTGCTCGAGCTGGCGCATGGCGTTGCTGAGCGCGGGCTGGGTGATGGCCAGGCGCTCGGCCGCGCGGCCGAAATGGCGCTCCTGCGCCAGGGCAGCCAGACAGCGCATGTGGCGCAGGGTCAGGGCGCGCAGTCCATGTTCTTTTTCATTCATGGAACGAATGGGTAGATTGAAATTTGAAACTTTGATTATGAACAAGCGAGGCCTAGACTGCCACCGACATGAACCCCGACGACCCCACCGAAGCCTTCCTGCGGGCCATGCCCAAGGCCGAGCTGCACTGCCACCTGTTCGGCACCGTGCGGCGCGACACGTTCGAGGCGCTGGCGCGGCGCGAGCGCGCGCCCATCACAATGACGGAAATCGAGGCCTTCTACACCCGCGGCGAAAAGCCCGTGGGCGTGCTGCGCGTGCTGCGCGCGCTCGACCAGCACCTGATCCGCCAGCCCGACGACCTGTACCGGATCACGCGCGAATACCTGGAAGACGCCGCCGCGCACGCGGTGCGTTATGCCGAGTTCTTCTGGAACCCGACCGGCACCTACCACGTCTCGGGCATTTCCTACGCCCGCGCGCAGGAAGCCATCGTGCGCGCCATCCACGACGCCGAGCACGACAACGGCATCGTCGGCCGCCTGGTGCCCAGCATCGACCGCGAGGCCAGTCCCACGGCAGCGACCGAGATGGTGGAATGGGTGCTGGCCCGCCGCCGCGACGAGGTGATCGGCATCGGCATCGACTACCGCGAGGTGGATCACCCACCCGAGCTGTTCGTGGACGCCTACCGCAGCGCGCGCGCGGGCGGCCTGCGCACCACCGCGCACGCGGGCGAGTTCGGCATGCCCTGGCACAACGTGCGCACCGCGCTGGACCTGTTGCAGGTGGACCGCATCGACCACGGCTACACCGTGGTGGACAACCCGGGCTTCGCCCACGAATGCGCCGAGCGCGGGGTGCTGTTCACCGTGGTGCCCACCAACTCGTACTACCTGCGCACCCTGGCGCCCGAGCGCTGGGCGCTGGATCACCCGATACGGCGCATGCCCGGCATGGGCCTGCGCGTGCACCCCAACACCGACGATCCGACGCTGCACCACGTCACCCCCACGCGGGCCTGGCTCATGATGGTGCGCGACTTCGGCTTCACCCTCGACGACCTGCGCGGCTTCCTGCTCAACGGCCTGGATGGCGCCTGGATCGACGACACGACCCGCCGCCGCTGGCGCGCCGAATGGACGGCCGAGTTCGACCGCCTGCTCGCCGACACCTTTTCCACCACCCCGCCCTGAGGAACCCACCATGCCCGCCCATCTGCCCCGCCGGCTGTTCACGCTGCTGGCCGCCACCGCCCTGGCCCTGCCGTTCACCGCCCAGGCGCAGGCCTGGCCCGGTGCCAAGCCCATCACGCTGGTGGTGCCGTTCACGCCCGGCGGCAGCGTCGATTTCAGCGCGCGCCTGATCGCCACCAAGCTGGGTGAGCGGCTCAGGCAGTCGGTGGTGGTGGAGAACGTCCCGGGCGCCGGTGGCGCCATCGGCGTGTCGCGCGTGGTGCAGGCCGCGCCGGATGGCTACACCCTGGTCGTGGGGCCGGACAGCCCGATCGTGATCGGCCGCCTGGTCAACCCCGCCGCCTTCAAATACGACCCGCTCGCCGACCTCGCGCCGGTCGGCATGGTCAGCACCGCGCCCATGGTGCTGATCGCCCGCCCCGGCCTACCGGTGGACAGCTTCGCCGACTTCATCGCACTCGCAAAGAAGGAGCCGGGCAAGTACAGCTACGCCACTTCGGGCGTGGGCACTGTGTTGCAGCTGGCCATGGAACTGCTCAAGGAGCAGACCGGCACCTTCGTGACCCACATCCCCTACCGGGGCGGCACCCAGATCGCGACCGACGTGATCGGCAACCAGGTGGACCTGGCCATGCTGGTGGCCACCACCGCCGCGCCGCACGTGAGCGGCGGCCGCGTCAAGGCCCTGGGCGTGACCGGCGCCAGGCGCCTGCCCAACCTGCCCCAGGTGCCGGCCTTCGCCGAGATGCCTGGCCTGAAAGGCTACGAGATGAACAGCTGGATGGGCCTGTTCGCCCCGGCGAAAACGCCGCCCGAGATCGTCGCGCGCCTCAACCAGGAGCTCAACGAGGTGCTGAAATCCGACGAGGTGAAGACCAAGTTCGGCGAACAGGGCGCCCAGGCGGGCAGCGGCAGCCCGGCGCAGTTCGCCGCCTTCGTGCGCGCCGAATACGCGCGCAACCAGCAGATCGTGAAGCGGGCTAACATCAAGGAGTGAGCGCGCGCGCCAGGGCCAGGTCCCAGCCGGCCCAGCCGCAGCTCTTGAACAGCACCGGGCCGCGCCGTCCGGCACGCGGCTGGCGCACCACATCGGCCAGCGTGCGCAGGCCGGCCATGTCCACGCCGGCCTGCAGCAGGTCGCCGGCCTCGTGGAGGGCGTCGGTGGTGTCCAGCACCACCTCGCCCGTGGCCGCCACATGGCGGCACAGTTCCGGCGCCAGTTCCACCATGCGCGGCGTGAACGCTCCCACGGCGGCGATGAAGGCGTCTTCGCGCGGCCTGGCTTGCAGCACCACTTCCGAGGCCGGCGTGGCCGTGACCACCAGCGGGCAGTCGGCCAGCGCGGCGTCGGGATCGGCGACCACGCGCGCCGTCAGGCCCAGCCCGCGCGCGTGACTGGCCAGCGCCTGGGCACTGGCGGCGCCGCGCGAGGCGATCCACACCTCCTGCACGCCCAGGCCGCTGGCGAAGGCCTCCAGGTGCGATCGGCCCTGCACCCCCGCGCCCACGATCAGCAGCGGCCCGCCAACGCAGGGCGCCAGACGCTGCGCGGCCAGCAGCGAGACGGCCGCCGTGCGGCGGGCCGTCACCGCAGGGCCATCCAGCAGCGCCACGCGGATCCCGGTGACAACGTCGAACACTGCCACATCGCCCTGTATGGCAGGACGCGCCGTGCCCACATTGGCCGGCGTGAAGGTGATCAGCTTGGTGATGGCCACGCGCGCATCGGACGCGGGCATGACAAACAGGCTGCCACCACCCGGCAGCGGCTGCACCAGCCGGGGCGGCACCTGCACGCAGGGGTCTTGCAGCAGCGCAGCGATCTCGTCCGCCAGCGCCGAGGGGGTGGGCCAGGCCGTGCCGGCCGGGCTCACAGCCTGGCGCCGTCGGCGTCGGGCTCGCTCTCGGCCGGCCAGTCGCGGATGTAGGCCTTGAGCATCTTGTTCTCGAAGTTCTGGCTGTCCACCACGGCCTTGGCCACGTCGTAGAAGCTGATCACGCCCATGAGCATGCGGCGGTCCATCACCGGCATGTAGCGCGCGTGGCGGTCCAGCATCATGCGGCGCACCTCGTCGAGCTCGGTGCCCAGGGTGCAGGTCAGCGGTGCATCGTCCATCGCGGTGCGGACCAGCGTGGTGCCCACCGCGCCACCGTTCTTGACCAAGGTCTGTATGACCTCACGGAAGGTCAGCATGCCGACCAGGTCGCCATGGTCCATCACGACCAGCGAGCCGATGTCCTTCTCGGCCATCAGATCGAGGGCCCGGGCCAGCGGTTCGTCGGGCGTGGCGGTGTAGAGCGTGTTGCCCTTGACTCGAAGGATGTCGCTGACTTTCATGGTGGGTGCCTCCTTCCCCGGCTCGGTGGATGCCAGGAAATATAGCCCACAATAACAAAAAAACCTTGCGAACGGCATCAACCCTGGAGACAAGCATGCCCGGTTACTCCGACCCCGGCTTCGACACGCTCGCCCTGCACGCGGGCGCGGCGCCCGACCCCGCCACCGGCGCGCGGGCGGTTCCCATACACCTCACCACCTCTTTCGTCTTCGAATCCAGCGACCACGCGGCGGCGCTTTTCAACCTGGAACGCGCCGGCCACGTCTACAGCCGCATCAGCAACCCCACCAACGCGGTGCTGGAGCAGCGCGTGGCCGCGCTCGAAGGCGGCATAGGCGCCATCACCGTCGCCAGCGGCCAGGCCGCGCTGCACCTGTCCATTGCCACGCTGATGGGCGCGGGCTCGCACATCGTGGCCTCCACCGCGCTTTACGGCGGCAGCCAGAACCTGCTGCACTACACGATGCGCCGCTTCGGCATCGAGACCACTTTCGTCAAGCCCGGCGACATCGACGGCTGGAAGGCGGCGGTACGCCCCAACACCCGGCTGCTGTTCGGCGAGACCGTGGGCAACCCGGGGCTGGATGTGCTGGACATCCCCGCCGTGGCCCAGATCGCGCACGAGGCCAGGGTGCCGCTGCTGGTGGATTCGACGCTGACCACGCCCTACCTGATGCAGCCGCTGGCGCTGGGCGCCGACCTGGTCTACCACTCGGCCACCAAGTTTCTCAGTGGCCACGGCACCGTCATCGGCGGCGTGGTGGTGGACGGCGGCAGCTTCGACTGGGAAGCCAGCGGCCTGTTCCCCGAGTTGACCACGCCCTACGACGGCTTCCACAACATGGTGTTCAGCGAGGAATCCACCGTGGGAGCCTTCCTGCTGCGCGCGCGGCGCGAGGGCCTGCGCGACTTCGGCGCCTGCCTCTCGCCGCACAGCGCCTGGCTGATCCTGCAGGGCATAGAAACGCTGCCGCTGCGCATGGAGCGCCACATGAGCAACACCGAGAAAGTGGTGCAGTTCCTGGCCAGCCACCCCTTCGTCTCGCGCGTGGGCCACCCGCTGCTCGAATCGCACCCCAGCCACGCGCTGGCCAACCGGCTGCTGCGCCACGGCGCCAGGGGCGCGGGCTCGGTGTTCAGCTTCGACATGAAGGGCAACCGCGAGCAGGGCAAACGCTTCATCGAGTCGCTCCGGCTGTTCAGCCACCTGGCCAACGTGGGCGACTGCCGATCGCTGGTGATACACCCCGCCTCCACCACCCACTTCCGCATGACCGACGAGGCGCTGGCGGGCGCCGGCATCACCCAGGGCACGATACGCCTGTCCATCGGCCTGGAAGACCCGGACGACCTGATCGACGACCTCAAGCGCGCGCTGAAGGCCGCCGAGAAAGCGGGGGCCTGAAGATGGAACTCCAGGTCAACGGCCACAAGGCCTACTGCTACACCGGCGGCAAACCCTTCGATGCGGCGAAACCCACCGTGGTCTTCATCCACGGCGTGGTCAACGACCACAGCGTCTGGGGGCTGCAGAGCCGCTACCTGGCCAACCACGGTTTCAACGTGCTGGCGGTGGACCTGCCGGGCCACTGCCGCAGCGGCGGCGAGGCGCCGGCCAGCGTGGAGGAAGCCGCCGACTGGATCATCGCCCTGCTGGACGCGGCCGGCGTGGAGCACGCCGCGCTGGTGGGCCACAGCTGGGGCTCGCTGATCGCGCTGGAAGCCGCAGCCCGGCTGGGCACGCGCGCCACCCAGCTGGTGCTGGTGGGCACGGCCTTCCCCATGAAGGTGACGCCCGCGCTGCTGGACGCCTCGCTCAGCGACCCCGACGCGGCTCTGAGGATGATCAACGTGTTCATGCGCGCCACGCTGGCGCCGCCGCCCTCGGCGTTCGGGCCGGGTACCTGGGTATTTGGCGGCAGCCTGGCGCTGGGCCGGCGCGTGCTGCGCAGCAACCCGCATGTCAACGTCTTTCACCGCGGCTTCAAGGCCTGCGACAGCTACGCCAACGGCGAGGCCGCCATGCGGGCCGTGACCTGCCCGGTGCTGTTCGTTCTGGGCGAGCAGGACCAGATGACCCACCCCAAGGCCGCCCAGCCGCTGGTTCAGGCGGCGCGCGAAAGCGGCAAGGCCGCGCAGGTGGTCAACGTCCCCATGGGCCATCACCAGATGACCGAATCGCCCGACGAGACCCTGTTCGCGCTGGCGCGCTTCCTGAAACCATGAACGAGCGTCTGGCCCTCTACGAACTGGCCCAGGCACACCGGCTGGACAACACCGGCACGGCTCGGCTGTTCGAGCTGGCCGGTCTGGAACAGGAACCGGCCCAGGCCCGCCGCCGCGTCTGGCAGGCCGGCGCCCTGCTGGCCGCCGGCCTGGTCGGCCTGGGCCTGGTGCTCTGGATCGCGGCCAACTGGGAATCGCTGGGCCGCATGGGCCGCTTCGCGCTGCTGCAAGGCGTGGTCGGCGTCATGGGGCTGGGGGCCGTGTTCCGGCCGGCCGCGCGCGCGCCGCTGGGCCTGCTGGTGCTGCTGGGGGTGGGCGCGCTGTTCGCCTACTTCGGCCAGACCTACCAGACCGGCGCCGACGCCTGGCAGCTGTTCGCGCTCTGGGCCGGGCTCACGCTGCCGCTGGCGCTGGCCGCACGGCACGACGCCGTGTGGACGGCGTGGGCGCTGGTCGCGGCAGTGGGTATCGCGCTGTGGGTGCAGACCCACACCGGCCACCAGTGGCGGGTGCGGCCCGACGACCTGGTGGTGCACGCGATCGGCTGGGCGGCGCTGGGCGTGTTGTGCGCGCTGCTGTCGCCGCCGCTGGCGCGTTTCACCGGCGCGGGCCCGTGGTCGCTGCGCACCGCCCTCACGCTGGCCGTGGTCGCGCTGACGATGACCGCCATCGGCGCCCTGTTCCACAAGAGCGTGGCGCCGCACTACCTGCTGGGCCTGGCGCTGCTGGCCGCCGCCGCGTTCTGGTTCAGCCGGCCGGCGTTCTTCGAGATCTACGGCCTCAGCGCCGTGGCCATGGGCCTGAACAGCCTGCTGGTGGGCGGCCTGGTGCGCCTGCTGTTCGACACCGACATCCGCGACCCGGCGGGCCCGCTGCTGATCGTCGGTCTGGTAGCCGCCGGCCTGCTGGCGGGCTCGGTGCACCTGATCCTGAAACTGTCGCGTGCCCAGGCCGCCCGGGAGGCCGCATGAACCTGACCGACACGCTGCAAAACACCCTGCGTTTGGCCCAGGCCGAAGGCCTGCTGCCCCCCGACGCCACCGTGCCCACGCCCGAGAACCGGCCCTGGCCGGTGGTGCTGCTGACCGCGCTGGGCGCGTGGCTCGCCGCCATCCCGCTGCTGGGCGTGGTGGGCCTGCTGCTGGGCGATCTGGTCTCGCGTGGCCTGGGCACCTACGCCGTGGGCGCGCTGCTGCTGGCCGGCGCCGTGGTGGTGCTGCGCCGCGCCGAGGTGCCGGTGTTCCTCGAACAGCTCGCGGTGCCGGCCCTGCTCTCGGGCGCCGGCACGCTGGCTTTCGCCATGGGGCGCGACCTGCCACCGCAGGCCGCCGCAGCCGTGCTGACCGCACTAGCGCTGGGCATCGCCCTGCTGATCGACAGGCCCTGGCTGCGCGTGCTGCTGGGTGCGGCGGCAGCCGGGCTGTTCGGCTTTGCCCTGCTGCCGATCGAAAGCCGCCTGTTCCAGCGCCACGGCACCGGCGTGCTGTGGCTGTCGCTGCACGCCAGCTTCGCGCTCTGGTTTGTCGCGCTGGTGGTGCAGCACCGCGCGCTGGGCAACGGCCGGCAGGCGCGCGCCGCGCGTGCGATGGAATCCATCGCCACCGGCTGGCTGCTGGCGGTGCTGGCCGGGCTGGCCTGGCTGTCGGGCATGACCTTCCTGGTCGGCGGCGTGCTGGGCGGCGGTTTCACCGGCCAGATGGCGCGCGAGATGGCGCATGGCGGCTTTTTCTCGCCGGCCACACCGCTGGCGGCGGTGTCCAGCGTGGCGTCTGTCGCACTCGCCGTGGCCGCTGCCGCGTGGCTGGCGCGTGCCTGGCCATCGCTGCGCGGCCTGCAGGGTGCGTCGGCAGCGGCGGTGCTCGCGCTGGCCATTCCCGAACTGGGCGCCGCGCTGCTGGCCCTGGCCGTGACACTGGCCACCCGGCGCTGGCGCCTGGCCGGCGCAGCGGGGCTGGCGGCGCTGTGGATGGTGGGCAGCTTCTACTACGCGCTGGACCTGCCGCTGGCGCACAAGGCCGTGGTGCTGGCGGTGGCTGGCGCCGCGCTGGGCGCGCTGGCATGGGGGGTGCTGCGTCGGGACGCGCCGGCCCGCGCGCCGGCCCCGACGCGCGAGCGCCGGGCGGCGGTGCTGATCGTGCTGTGCGTGCTCGCCACGCTGGCCGTGGCCAACTTCGCCATCCGCGAGAAGGAACAGCTGATCGCCCGAGGTGCGCCGCTGTTCGTGGAGCTGGCCCCGGTCGATCCGCGCTCGCTGATGCAGGGCGATTTCATGCGGCTGCGCTTTGCGCTGCCCGAACCCGGCGAACGCCAGGCCACCGGCCTGCTGCGCGGCCAGCGGCTGTATGCCGTGGCCAAACGCGACGCCCGCGGCGTGGCCCAGGTGCCGCGCCTGATGGTCCCAGGCGAAACCCTGGCCGGGGGCGAATTTCCGCTGCAGCTCACGCCCAAGGACGGCGAATGGGTGCTGGTGACCGACGCCTGGTTCTTCGCCGAAGGCGAGGCCGCGCGCTGGGAGAAGGCACGCTACGGCGAGTTCCGCGTCACGCCCGATGGCCGCGCCCTGCTGGTGGGCCTGGCCGACGCGGAGTTGCGGGCAATACGCCCGTCGGGTCCATCAGGCCCATGACGATGACGCCCACACCCCACATGGACGCCGCGCGCGCCGAGGCCATCGCCCGCGCGCTGGATCTGCGCGAACTGCCACGCGACTTCTACGACAACCCCTACCCGGTGTACGCCTGGCTGCGTGCCCACCAGCCCGTGCGCCCCATGCCCGACGGCTCCTGGCTGCTGACGCGCCATGCCGACGTGGTGGCCGTGTACCGCGACGCGCCGTCCTTCAGTTCCGACAAGAAGGTCGAGTTCACGCCCAAGTACGGCGCGGGCTCGCCGCTGCTGGAGCACCACACCACCAGCCTGGTGTTCAACGACCCGCCGCTGCACACGCGGGTGCGCAAGCTCATCATGGGCGCACTCACGCGCCGTGCCATTGCCGGGATGGAGCCTGGCCTGGTCGCGCTGGTGGACAGCCTGCTGGACAGACTGGAAGCCCGCAAGGGTGGCGACCTGATCGAGGACTTCGCGGCCGCGATCCCGGTGGAGATCATCGGCAACCTGCTGGGCGTTCCCCACGCCGACCGCGGCCCGCTGCGCGGCTGGTCGCTGGCCATACTGGGCGCGCTCGAACCCCGCCTGACCCCGGAACAGCAGGCGCTTGGCGAGGCCAGCGTGAGCGATTTCACCACCTACCTGAAAGACCTGGTGGCGGAGCGCCGCCGCCAGCCCGGCGACCCGGAGCACGACGTGCTCACGCGGCTGATCCAGGGTGAAACCGGGGGCGAGCAGCTCAGCGAGACCGAGCTGCTGCAGAACTGCGTCTTCATCCTCAACGCCGGCCACGAGACCACCACCAACCTGATCGGCAACGCGCTGGTGGCGCTGCAGGAGTGGCCGGATGAAAAGGCGAAGCTGCTGCGCCGGCTGGACGGCGCCGACGAGGGCACGCGCGAGGCGGTGCTGACGCTGGCGGTGGACGAGTTCCTGCGCTTCGAATCGTCCAACCAGCTGGGCAACCGGCGCGCGCTGCGCCCCGTGAACGTGGGCGGCGTCGATCTGCCCGAGGGCGCGCTGGTGACGCTGTGCATAGGCGCGGCCAACCGCGACCCGGCGCAGTTCGCGAACCCCGAGGTGCTGGACCTGGGCCGCGAGGACAACCGCCACCTGGCCTTCGGCTTCGGCATCCACCAGTGCGCGGGCCTGAGCCTGGCGCGGCTGGAAGGCCGCATCGCCATCGGCCGTTTCCTGGCACGTTTTCCGCGCTACCACCTCAGCGCGCCGCCCACGCGTGGCGGCCGGGCGCGTTTCCGGGGTTTCCTGCAGGCGCCGTTCAGCCTGGGCTGAGCCGGTGCCACAGCGCCCGCGCGGCGGTGGGCACGCCGGCGGCGGGCGGCGCATCGCGCAGCGAGGCCAGCAGGCGCGCCAGGCCCTCGGCCTGCGGCAGCGTGGGGCCGAAGAACAGCACCTCGGGCCCGCGCGCCACCAGCAGCGTGGGAAAGGTCTCGACGTCGAGGTCGTCCAGCAGGTCGGCCTCGTCCTCGATGTCCAGCCAGCGCCACGCAACCTGTGGGTGGGAGCCGGCCAGCTGGTCGAGCACGGGGCGCCAGTCGCGGCAGACCCCGCACCACTGGGCGCACAGGCTGACGACGTTGAGACGGGTGTTTTCGGTGGGCATCTGGCAGTCTATGATGGCCCTGCCCCGCAAAAAATTCCCGGAGACCACGCATGAACACCACCACCGGACCGTCGGTCGACCCGCGCGCCCTCTCCAGCTTCGCCGAGTTCTACCCCTTCTACCTCACCGAGCACAGCAACCGCACCTGCCGACGGCTGCATTTCGTCGGTTCGTCGCTGGGGCTGGTGTGCCTGGCCCTGGTGTTCGTCACCGGCAGCCTGTGGTGGCTGCTGGCCGGCCTGCTGTGCGGCTACGCCTTCGCGTGGATCGGCCACTTCGGCTTCGAGAAGAACAAGCCCGCGTCCTTCAAGCGCCCGCTCTACAGCTTCATGGGCGACTGGGTGATGTACAAGGACATCTGGACCGGGCGCATCCCGTTCTGAGCCGCGCGCTCAGGCCACCCCGCCGCCATCCTGGGGCGGCAGCACCTGCAGGCCGGGCGCCGCCTCGGCCTGGTTCAGCACCCGGTTGATGCGCTCCTCGAGCAGGGCCGCCGAAAAGGGCTTGAGGATGAAGTCGGTCACGCCGCCGGAGATGGCGCTCTGGACCTGCCGGTGGCTGTTCTCGCCGGTGATCATCACGAAAGGCAGCTTGTACAGGCGCGCATCGGCGCGCACGCGCTCGAGCAGGTCCCGCCCGGACAGCCGGGGCATGTTCCAGTCGCACAGCACGAGGTCGAAGGCGTCCTCCACTTTCAGCAGCGACCAGGCTTCCTCGCCGTTGCGAACCGCGCGCACCTGCCGGAACCCCATGGCCTGCAGCAGGCGGGTCAGGATGCTGCGCATCTCCTCCATGTCCTCGGCCACCAGCACGCGAATCGAAGCGAAATCCATGCTTGTCCTCTGAAACAGCGGTCGGCCGGATTGTCGCTCAGACCTCGGCGGCGTCCAGCGCCTCGCGCAGCGGCATCCGTGGCAGCAGCCCCTGCGACCAGATGAAGGCCGTGGAGCGGCCCGGCGCCAGCAGCAGCGCGCGCATCAGCGGCTCCAGCGTCACGTCGGCCGGCTCCACCAGCAGGGTGTAGCCGCCATCGTCCAGCCGCCCCACCCAGTGCAGCCCGCGCAGGGTGTCGAACACCGCCTCCAGCTGCAGCCCCTCGACATGCAGGTGGCGGGCCAGCGACTCCACGTGCAGCACGGCACGGCCGCCCTGGCGCGCGCGATCGAGCTGCTTGAGCACCTCCAGCGCGAGCTGGAAGGCCGCCCCCGGCGTGTCGCCGCGCCAGGCGATGCCGCCCAGCAGCGTCGGCAGGTAGGCCGCGATCACCGCGCCCAGCAGCACCACCACCCACATCAGGTAGAGCCACAGCAGCAGGATGGGAACGGCGGAGAAGGCACCGTAGATGGCCGAGAAACCGGGCACCGCCTTGAGGTAGGCCACCAGCGCGCGCTTGGCCACTTCCAGCCCGATGGCGACAAACAGCCCGCCCACCAGGGCGTGGCGCCAGCGCACCGCCGTGTTGGGCACGTAGTGGTACAGCGCCGCAGCGCCCACCACGGCCGCCACGAACTCCAGCGAATCGAGCGCCAGACGCAAGGCCGGCGGCAGGGCCGACACCAGGTAGGACGTCAGCGCGATGCTGCCGGCCAGCAGCACCGGCCCCAGCGTGAGCACCGCCCAGTAGATCAGCACGCGCTGGGCCAGCGGACGCGGCCGGCGCACGCGCCAGATGGCGTTGAAGGTGCGGTCTATCGTCAGCACCAGGGAAATCGCCGTGATCAGCAGGAAGGCAAAACCCACCGTGCCCAGCCGGTTGGCCTTGCTCGCAAACATCGTCAGGTAGTTGAGCACCTGCTTGGCGATGGGGTCGGGGATGAAGCTGGCCGCCAGCCACTGCTGCAGGCCCACCTGCAGCTTGCCGAACATGGGAAACGCCGAGAACACCGCCAGCGCCACCGTGAACAGCGGCACCAGCGAGATCAGCGTGGTGAAGGTCAGGCTGCTGGCGGTGTTGCCCAGCCGGTCCTCGCGAAAACGCTCCAGCAGCGTGCGCCCGGTCTCGCGCCACGGGAAATCCTTGAGCGCGTCCAGCGCCGCCTGCAGCTCTTGCCGTTTCATGGGCCGGTATCATGCCATCCCCATGACCGACATCGCCGCAGCCCCTCCCGCCGTTGCCCAAACCCGCCGCTGGGCCGTGGCCACCCTGGCCGCCCTGATCGCGCTGGGCCTGGCCTGGGAGCTGTGGCTG
>CAMLQP010000022.1 GCA_946482115.1 uncultured Comamonadaceae bacterium | reverse complement strand
ACGTGTTCGCGCGCGAGAAGATCAACGTCATCGGCGTGCAGACGCAGTCGGTCAAGGGCATCGCGTGGATGACCTTCACCGTGGAAGTGACCGACGCCTCGCGCGTCTCGCGCGTGATGGCGGTGGTGGGCGATGTGCCCGGCGTGCGTGTGGTGCGGCGCAAGTGAGCCCGGAAAAGCGCCGTTGAAAGCTGCTACAATCTAAGGCTTCGAATCGCTTTGCGAAGGCGATTCGCTGAAGGCGCATAGCTCAGTTGGTTAGAGCACCACCTTGACATGGTGGGGGTCGTTGGTTCGAATCCAATTGCGCCTACCAGACACCCAGGCCCCGGTTTCCCAGAAACCGGGGCTTTTTCGTTCACAGCGCCAGGCGCATCGCGCGCGCGGTCTCCTGCAGCACCGGCAGCACGCGGCGCACGGCGGTCTCCGGGGTCTCGCTGTTCATGGGCATGGACACGCTGATCGCGCCCAGCAGCCTGTCGGTGTGGTCGTACAGCGGCACGGCGACGCCGCGGTAGTTCATCTCCAGCTGTTGTTCCGACAGCGCCCAGCCGTGTTCACGCGCCAGCGCGAACGACTGCCGCAGGTGTTCCTTGTCCAGCACGGTGTGTGATGAATAGGGCCGCAGCGTGGTGCGCGCGAGCCAGGCGTCCCAGTAGCTGGGCCCCAGCGCGCCCAGGATGACCAGACCGGCCGCCGACAGGTGCGCCTGCACCCGGGAGCCCTGCAGGTAGCCGGTATGCAGGTGGCGCAGGCTGGTGCTGCGCGCCACGTAGACCACCTCGTCCTGGTCCAGCACCGCCGCGTAGGCCGACTCGCCGGTGCCGGCGGCCACCCGCTGCAGGTAGGGCTGCACCGCGCGCGGCAGCCGGGCCGAATCGAGGTAGGCCTGGCCGAGCCGCAGGATGCGAGGCGTGAGCCAGAACAGCTTGCCGTCGCTGCCCACATAGCCCAGGTGGCGCAGCGTCAGCAGGTGGCGCCGCGCCGCGGTGCGCGTGAGGCCGCAGCGCTGGGCCACCTGGGTGGCCGTCAGGCGCGAGTGTTCGGCGTCGAACACCTCGATCAGCGCCAGACCTTTCTCGAGGCCGGCGATCCAGTCGCGCCGGTCCAGGGGGGCGTGGGAGGCAGGTGGGGAGGTGGCCATGGACGATCTAGGGTATACCCGTGAGACGTGCGATTATCGGACAGTTGCGAACAATCACCGTTCGGCAAGTGTGATGACTTTGTCAAGGCGGTTGGTGGGCCTGCTTACAGTCAGGCCCTGGCAGGCGGGTCCGTCCGCCACTTCAGCACATAACCCGGAGACAAGCATGAAAAAACGACTGACCCTGAAACTGCTGGTGGCCGCCATGGCGCTGGCCGCCGGTGCAGGCGCCCAGGCCCAGCAGACCATCAAGATCGCGAACATCGTCGAACTGTCGGGGGCGGGCGCCACCGCCGGCACCAACTTCAAGAACGGCGTCGAACTCGCGGTGAAGGAGATCAACGCGGCCGGCGGCATCCTGGGCCGCAAGATCGAGACCGTGACCAGCGACACCCAGAGCAACCCCGGGGTGGCCAAGGGCCTGACGCAGAAGGCGGTGGACGATGGGGTGTTCGCCATCTTCGGCCCGGTGTTCTCCGGCTCCATCATGGTGAGCATGGCCGAGAGCCGCCGCGCCGAAGTGCCCAACTGGACCGGTGGCGAGGCCGCGGCGATCACGCAGCAGGGCAACCCCTACGTGTTCCGCACCAGCTTCACCCAGGCCAGTGCCATGCCCAAGGTGGCCCGCTACATCACCACCAAGTCCAAGGACCTGGCCATCATCTATGTCAACAACGACTTCGGCAAGGGTGGTCTGGACATGGTCAAGAAGGCGCTGGCCGGCACCTCGACCAAAGTCGTGGCGGAGATTTCCACCGACTCGGGGCAGGTCGACTTCTCGGCCGCCGTGCTGCGCGCCAAGCAGGCCAACGCCGACGCGGTGTTCGTCTACACCAACGAAGAGGAATCGGCCCGCGCGCTGCGCGAGCTGCGCAAGCAGGGCTGGAACAAGCCCATCATCGGCGAGACCACGCTGACCGGCCAGAAGGTGATCGAGCTGGCCGGCGAGGCGGCCAACGGCGCCGTGGCCCACGTGGGGCTGACCGTCGACGCGCCAATCCCCGAGATGCTCAAGTTCAAGGCGAAGTTCTACCAGGACTACAAGTACATCTCGGACCACAACGGCATCAAGGGCTACACCGGCGTCTACACCATGAAGGCGGCGATCGAAAAGGTGGGCAAGCTCGACCGCAAGGCGGTGGCGCAGGCGATGAAGGGCCTGACCATCACGGCCAGGCAGCAGCCAGGCGTCATCATGGACGTGGCCTTCGACCAGAACGGCGATCTGGACCGCGAGAGCTTCCTGGTGGAGGTGAAGAACGGCAAGCAGGAGGTGGTAGCCACCCTGCCGCCGCTCAACGCGCCCAAGAAGTGACGGATACCTGAGCGAAGTCAGCACCCCGGCCCGGGCCGGGGTTTTTTTACGGTCTACACATGGTTGATTTCCTGCAACTGCTCTTCAGCGGCATGGCCACGGGTGCGATCTACGCGCTGGCCGCGCTGGGCTTCACGCTGCTGTGGCAGGCCAGCGGCACCATCAACTTCGCCCAGGGCGAGTTCGTGATGCTGCCGGCCTTCGCCATGCTGGCTTTCCTGGCCGCGGGGCTGCCGCTGTGGCTGTCCTTCGTCGCCACCTGCGTGCTCGCCACGGTGGTGCTGGGCTGGGTGTTCAAGCGCGGCATCGTCGATCCGCTGTTCAAGTACGGCATGATGCCCATCGTGGTGGCCACCATCGGCCTGGCCATCGCCATGCGCAACGGCCTGCGGGCCGGCTACAGCGCCGAGGCCCATCCCTTTCCCAGCCTGTTCCCCGACACACTGTTCCAGGTGGCCGGCGTGACCGTCTCGGCGTCCGACATCGGCACCTTCGGGGTGGCGCTGGGCCTGGTGCTGCTGACGCAGGCCTTCCTGGGGCAGACCGTCACCGGCCGCGCCATGCAGGCGGTGGCGCAGAACACCGAGAGCGCCACGGTGCTGGGCATCAACGTGCCGCGCATGATTTTCTACACCTTCGCCATCAACGCGGTGCTGGCCGTAGCCGCCGCGCTGCTGGTCACGCCCACCTACCTCGCCAAGTTCGACATGGGCGAGAGCCTGGGCACCAAGGCCTTCTTCGCCGCCATCATCGGCGGCTTCAACAACAGCCGGGGTGCGCTGCTGGGTGGCCTGATCGTGGGCGTGTGCGAGAACCTGGCCGCAGCCTACATCTCGCCCGCCTACAAGGACGCCGTGGCGTTGGTGATATTCATGGTCGTGATCCTGTTCAAGCCGCAGGGCCTACTGGGCAGACGGGTGGAGCGCAAGGTATGAAGAAGCTCTCACTCGCCCTGGGCGTTCTGGCGCTGGCGGCGCTGCTGGTGGCGCCGCATTTCCTCAAGAACTACGGCGTCTACCTGCTGACCTACTGGCTGGTGTTCATCATCGCCACCATGGGGCTGAACCTGACCGTGGGCTACGCGGGCCAGAAGTCGCTCGGCCACGCGGCCTTCTTCGGCATCGGCGCCTACACCGTCGCCATCCTCATGAAGGCCGGCATCAGCTTCTGGGTCGGCCTGCCCGCTGCCATGCTGATCTGCTTCGTGGTGGGGCTGATCCTGGGCTTTCCGGCGCTGCGGGTCCAGACCATCTACCTCGCGTTTGCCACGCTGGGCTTCAACACGGCGGTGTGGCTGGTGATGCGCAACGAGGAATGGCTGACCGGCGGCACCTTCGGCATCAACAACATCGCGCGCCCGTCGCTGTTCGGACTCAGCCTGGAGGGCAATCTGGCCTACTACCACTTCGTGCTGGCCACCACCGTGGTTTTGGCGGCGCTGCTGTGGGGCCTGCTGCGTTCCCCCTGGGGCAAGGCCTTCACCGCGCTGCGCGACAACCCCATCCGCGCCGAGAGCCTGGGCGTGGACACGCGCACCTACACGCTGCTGTCGTTCGCCATCGGCGCGGCGTACGCGGGCATCGCGGGGGCCCTGTTCGCCAGCCTGGTGCAGTTCATCGAGCCGGCGCCGTTCACCGTCGGTGCATCCATCATGATGTACCTGATGGTGGTGGTGGGCGGGCCGGGCTACTTCCTGGGGCCCGTGCTGGGCGCCGCGGTGGGCGTGATCCTGCCCGAATGGCTGCGCTTCGCGCAGGCCTGGTACCTGTTCGTGTTCGGTGCCGCCGTGGTGGTTCTGATGATCTGGCTGCCCGACGGGCTGCTGTCCATCCCCGAACGGCTGCGTGAGCGCCGGCTCGCGCGCGAGGCGTCGGCCGCGCGGCAGGCGGCCGCCAGGGCTGCCGGCGAAAGGGGGCGGGCATGAGCGCGCCGCTGCTCAAGGTGGACGGGCTGAAGAAGGCCTACGGCGCCATCCAGGCCGTGGGCGGGGTCAGCTTCGAGGTGAAGCCAGGCGAGATCTTCGGCGTCATCGGCCCCAACGGTTCGGGCAAGACCACGCTGTTCAACAGCATGCTGGGCCAGATCACGCCCGACGAGGGACGCATCGAGCTCAATGGCGAGGACGTGACGCACCTGGGGCCGCTGGCGCTCAGCCGCAAGGGGGTGGGCCGCACCTTCCAGACGCTGCAGGTGTTCGGCAAGATGAGCGTGCGCGACAACCTGATCGTGGCCGCGCAGGAGCATCGGGGCAGCCTGTTCAGCCGCATGTTCGCGCCGCCCGATTCGGGCCTGGGTGCGCGCGCCGACGCGCTGATCGACCGTTTCCGCATCCGCCATGTGGCCGACAAGAAGGCCGGCGAGCTGTCCTATGGCCAGCAGAAACTGGTGGACATCGCCATGGCCTTCATGAGCGAGCCCGACCTGGTGCTGCTCGACGAGCCCTGCGCGGGTGTCAACCCGTCGCTGGTGGGTGGCATCAGCACGCTGCTGAAGGATCTCAACCGCAACCCGCAGGGCAGCAAGCGCAGCAGCTTCGTGGTGATCGAGCACAACATGGACTTCGTGATGGATCTGTGCCACCGCATCATGGTGATGGTGGAGGGCCAGGTGCTGGCCGTGGGCACGCCGGACGAAATCCGTGCCAACAGGCAGGTGCTCGATGCCTATCTCGGGAACTGACATGACACAGGACACCTGCATCGAGTTCGACGACGTGGTCGCCGGCTACAAGGACTTCATGATCCTGAACAACCTGAGCTTCAAGGCCAGGCGGGGGTCGATCACGCTGCTGCTGGGACCCAACGGTGCCGGCAAGTCCACCGCGCTCAAGACGCTGTTCGGCCTGCTCAGGCCGCGCCAGGGCCGCATCCTGCTCGACGGCGTGGACATCGCCGGTGCCAGCCAGAAGCAGCTGCTCGCGCAGGGCGTGGCCTTCGTGCCACAAGGGCGCAACCTGTTCGGCCAGCTCACCGTGTGGCAGAACCTGGAGCTGGGCGGCATCACGCTGGGCATGAAGGCCACCCATGAGCGCATCCCCGAGGTGCTGGAGTTCTTTCCGCGCGTGAAGGAGCGGCTGCACAGCATGGCCTCCAGCCTGTCGGGGGGGGAGCAAAAGCAGCTGGAGGTGGGTCGTGCGCTGCTGTTGCGGCCCAAGGTGCTGCTGATCGACGAGCCCAGCATAGGCCTGTCGCCCATCGTGGTTCAGGACGTTTTCAAGCTGCTGCGCCGTCTGGCCGACCAGGGCACGACCGTGCTGATGGTGGAGCAGAACGTCAAGAGCGCGCTCAAGGTGTCGGACGAGGCCATCGCCCTGGAATCGGGGCGGCTGGTGCTGCACAAGCCGGCGGCCGAGCTGCTGGCGGATCCTCATATCGAGCGACTCTTCCTCGGCGGTGCGCCGATGCCGGCCTGAGTGACCCGCCGGGGCGGGCTTGACGGCCAGCGGGTGAGCGTGAGATAAATTTTTACATTTATCGGATCTCACCAAGGAGCGGGTCATGCTGCGACACCCGAAACGGGCCGCTGGTTGGGCATTGGTGTGCTGGGGCCTGGCGCAGGGCGGCGCCCACGCGGTCGAGCGTGTGGTGCCTGAGGACGCCCAGCGCGACTGCGCGGGCCTGCAGGCCGAGATGGGCGAGATGGACAAGCTGATCCTGGCGGGCAGCACGGAGCGCACGGTGGGCACCGCTGCCACGGGCGCGGCGGTCAATGTCGGCACCCAGGTCGCCACCTCGCAGGTGGCCAGTGGCCTGTTCGGCTCCCTCGGCGGACTGGCGGCCCGGCTGGCGGGCGCGACCGCGCAGGCCACGGTCGAGAGCAAGATGATGGCCAGCCCCGAGGCGCAGGCCAAGGCGGCGCAGGCCCGACAACGCCACGCCTTCCTGAGCCAGCTCCAGAAAGCCAAGGCCTGCGAGGCCGGCGGCCCCGGGCGCACGCTCACGGCGGAGGAGTTCCAGCAGCTCATGGCGGCTGGAGCGCCGCTGCAGGTCACCGCGCTGTCGCGCGAATCGGTGGGCAACGCGCTGGGCACGCCCATCGAGACCCTGCCCACCCAGGGCGTGGTCAACGGCAAGCTGGACTTCAAGGGCAAGACCGTTCACCTGACCGAGTTCCGCCTGCTGTTCGAGGTGGCCGGCGAAGTCACCGCCAGCACGCGGGGCGGCTACCTGCTGGGCACCGACTACGGCTCGACCCGCGCCACCGTCATCTACAAGATGCCCACGGTCGATGTCGCCGCCTTCCAGGCCATCACGGACCGGGCCTTCGAGGACTTCAAGGCCCGCGCCTCGGCGGCGGGCGTCCAGCTGGTCTACACGGTGCCCGAGGGCGGTGGCGTCTACGTGGCCAGCGAGCCGGCCAGCACACCCGCGCAGCCGGTCTACGTGGAGAAGAACCTGGGCTACTCCAAACGCAAGTTCCTGGTCATGGCGCCCACCGGCATGATGGTGGTGCCACGCGGTTTCGCCGGCATCGGCGCCGGCAACATCTCGCGCCGGATCGACTGGAGCAAGAGCAACCAGGAAGGCATCTCCATCACGCAGGCGATCAGCATCGCCGAACTGGAAAGCTCGGGCGGCGGCTCCACCATCTTCAAGCGCACGTCGTCGGCCGAGGCCTCGTCGCAACTGACCGTCGGCAACTCGCCCGAGGACTTTCTCCTGCAGTCCCACGTCTCCGGCGGACTGCTGCGCATCGGCGAGGCGGTGCGCGTGCCGGGCACCTTCGCCAACTTCCGCACCGTCAGCACCTTCGACAGCAACACCGATGCCACCAGCCGCGCCATCGGTACGCTGCAGAACCTGATGGGGCAGGGCGCCAACATGACCAGGAAGGTGGAGAAAGCGGTGGACCTGGACGGCCCCGCGACGGCCAAGCTCTCGCTGCAAGGTCTGGCTACCGTCAACCAGGCCGTGGTGGATGCGATCCGCGCGGGCCTGTGAGGGCCTGTTGCGCCGCACAAGGGTAAACCCAAGGCCAGTCCCGGCCTGACCTTTTTAGAATGTTCACATAGCAAATCGGCCCGACGGGGGCCGGTGCCTCCCCATTCAGGAGCCGATCTCGTGCAAAAAAACCGGGCCGACGCGCAGGCCAACCGGACGCCCGGCGTCCGCGTGATCAAGAAGTACCCCAACCGACGGCTGTACGACACCGACACCTCCTCCTACATCACGCTGGCCGAGGTCAAGCAGCTCGTCATGGACAACGAGACCTTCGTGGTGCGCGACGCCAAGAGCAACGAGGACCTGACCCGCGCCATCCTGCTGCAGATCATCCTGGAGGAGGAAACCGCCGGCGTGCCGCTCTTCACCGAGGCCGTGCTGGCCAACATCATCCGCTTCTATGGCCACGCCATGCAGGGCTTCATGGGGGCCTACCTCGAGAAGAACGTGCAGATGTTCATGGACCTGCAGCAGCGCATGGCCGACCAGCCCGGCGGCACCATGACGCCCGAGATGTGGCAGCAGTTCATGAACATGCAGTCGCCGCTGATGCAGGGCATGATGGGCAACTACATGGAGCAGTCCAAAAATGCCTTCATGCAGATGCAGGAGCAGATGCAGCGCAACAGCGAACAGATGCTGGCCGCGCTGGGGCTCAAGCGCTGAGCCTGCCGCCGCCTGCCGGGCGGATCAGCGCCCTGCCTTGCCCGGACCGGAGGGGGGCGGCTGAAGCTGAAGCTGCAGCTGGAGGGCGGTGCCCAGCAGCACCTTCAGGCTGGCCTGCACCACCAGGTCCAGCGGCGGCTCGTAGCGCGATCTCACCCAGGCGATGCCGTTGTGGATCACGGCGCCGGCCAGCAACGTCCCGACCAACCGAACCTCCTGCGGGTCACGGGAGGCCAGCGGCACACCGGCCTGGGCGAAATGGTCCATCAGCAAGGCCGCGAATTCGGCTGTCGACCGGGTGTAGAGCGCGTCCACCCGGGAACTGACGCCCAGCACCTCGCTGTGCGTGACCCGGGCAAATCGGGGGTCGCGCATGGCCTCGTAAAAGCAGGTCAGCCCGGCGCGGGCACGCGACTCCAGCGTTTCACCCGCGCCCAGCAGTTCTTGCTGGAGCCGCTCTTTGTAACCCTGCATGAGGTGTGCATAGCACGCCATGAGCAGGTCTTCGGTCGACTCGAAGGATTCGTAGAAGTAGCGGTTTGTCAGGCCCGCTGCTGCCGTGAGCATGCGCACGGTCGTCCGGTGGTACCCCACCGTCCCGAACAGCTCGATGCCGGCCTCGATGAAGCGCAGCCGGCGTTCGGCGGTGCGCTCCGCAGCAGGGCGACCTCCATATGCGCGCCCGTCGGACTCGGCAGGTGATTCGTGGGATGACATGTCAACGATTGTGTTCCACATTGACAACGGCTGTTGTCTAAATCCATGATATTTGAAAACGCGTGTTTTCAATATTGAGCATCCAATGCCCACTGAATCCCCTTCCCGTCCGACGGACATCGATGTGCTGATCATCGGTGCAGGCATTTCCGGCATCGGCGCCGCCTGCCACCTGCAGCGCCGCTGCCCGCAACGCACCTGGCAGATCGTGGAGGCGCGTGCGGATCTCGGCGGCACCTGGGACCTGTTCCGCTACCCGGGCATCCGGTCGGACTCGGACCTGTTCACTTTCGGCTATGACTTCAAGCCTTGGACCGGGGAGAAAGCCATTGCCGACGGCGAGTCCATAAAGGCCTACATCGCGGAGACGGCGCGCGAAAACGGCATTGACCGCCACATACGTTTCCGCCAACGTGTCGTGTCGGCCGACTGGTGCTCGGCCGAGCGGCGCTGGCGGGTCACGCTCAAGCATGAGGACACCGGGGCGCTGTCCGTCGTGCTGGCGCGATGGGTATTCAACGCGGCGGGGTACTACCGATACGACCAGGGCTATGCGCCCCGTTTCGAGGGGCAGGAAACCTTCCGGGGGCCGATCATCCACCCCCAGCATTGGCCCAAGGAGCTGGATTACCGCGGGCGGCGCGTCGTGATCATTGGCAGCGGTGCCACCGCCGTCACCCTGCTGCCCGCCCTGGCCGAGCAGGCGGGGCACGTCACCATGCTCCAGCGGACACCGAGTTACATCCTGCCGGTTCCCTCCCGCGATCCGGTCGAACGGTGGCTGCGGCCATGGATGGGCCATCGGCTGACCCATGCTGTCATGCGGTCCTTCAATATTCACCGGCAGCGCTGGATCTACACCCTGTGTCAGCGTTACCCGGAGCGGGCCCGCCGCTTCATCCGCAAGATCAATGCGCGGATGCTGCCGGAGGGTTACCCGGTCGACGTACATTTCAACCCGCCCTACAACCCCTGGGAGCAGCGCCTGTGCGCGGTGCCGGGGGGCGACCTGTTCAAGACCCTTTCTGCCGGGAAAGGCTCGGTCGTGACGGGGCACATCGAGCGTTTTACGGAAAGCGGCATCCGGCTGACAACCGGAGAGCACCTGGATGCCGACCTGATCGTCACGGCGACCGGGCTGAACCTCAACCCTCTGGGGGGCATTCCTGTCAGCCTGGATGGACGTCCCCTCCGCCTGGCTGATCACGTGATCTTCAAGGGCATGATGCTGAGCGATGTGCCCAACATGGCCTGCGCCGTGGGCTACACCGCGTCATCGTGGACACTCAAGATCGGACTGCTGTGCGAGCACTTCTGCCGTTTGCTCAACCACATGGAGGCACAACGGCTGGAGGTCTGCACGCCCCGGGCGGAGCCGGGCCTGCCCACGGAACCGCTGCTCAACTTCGGCGCCGGGTATGTCCAGCGGTCGCTCGAACAGCTGCCCCGGCAAGGAAGCCAATTTCCCTGGAGCATGTCCTGGAACTACTTCCAGGATGTCAAGGTGTTCCGAACGGGCCGCGTGGACGACCCCGCGCTCGAATTCCTGCCCGCGCAGCAGGAGGAGATGGCTGCATGAGCGACGCGTCCCTTGATGAACAGGTGGCCGGGTTGCCCAACGGCATCAGCCTCTGCTACCGCAGCGTGGGCGATCCGGAGGCCCCGGTGGTGTTGCTGATCGCCGGCCTGGGTCTTCAGCTGGTCTATTGGCCACGGGTGCTGATCGACGCGCTGGTCGCCGCGGGTTACCGCGTCATCGCCTTCGACAACCGTGATGCCGGGCGTTCCTCCCGCTGCGACTCGCCCCATCCGGGCCGGTTCGGGCAGTTGCTGCGGCGCGTTCCGGGTGGCGCCTACAGCCTGGAAGACATGGCCCAGGACGTCGCGCATTTGATGACTCACCTGGGGGTGGCGCGTGCCCACGTGTTCGGCATGTCCATGGGAGGGATGATCGCCCAGGCTCTGGCCGCAGGGCATCCGAGACGGGTGGCCACCTTGACTTCTCTGTTTTCGACCACCGGGAACCGATGGGTGGGGCAACCCGCACTGTCCACCATGTGGCGCATGGCAACGGCCCGCCGGCCACGATCACAGGACGAGGCGGTGGCTGTCTACGTCCAGGCCATGCGCCATATCGGTGATGCCGGGGTGCCGGGTATTCAGGACGAATGGGCGCGGTACGCGGCACTCGCCTGGCGGCGCAACGGCCGGCGTGCCGATGCCAGGGCTTTCAGCCGCCAGATTGGCGCCATTCTGAAATCCGGAGACCGCTCCGCGAGCCTGCGAAAGATCCAGGCCCCCACTCTGGTGCTTCACGGGGACGTGGATCGGATCGTCCACCCCAGCGGCGGCCTGGCGACAGCCGCCGCCATCGCCGGGGCACGCTTCGAAAGCCTGGTGGGCATGCGGCATCAGATCGATGAACACCAGGTGGGGCGGATGATGCCCTTGCTTGTCGAGCACTTTGGACGCGCCCGCTGAGAGTCCGGAGCAGGGGGTGGTTCCAGCCAATTGACGGGCCGCGTGCGGCCCGTCAAGCACCCAGCGTGCCAATCGGCGAAAATGGCGGCATGCAAGACACACCCACCAGCGCAACCGTGAGCGTTCCCAAGATCGGATTTGTCTCACTGGGCTGCCCCAAGGCGCTGACCGACTCCGAACTCATACTCACCCAGCTCAGCGCCGAGGGTTACCAGACCAGCAAGACTTTCGACGGCGCCGATCTGGTGATCGTCAACACCTGCGGTTTCATCGACGACGCCGTCAAGGAAAGCCTGGACACCATCGGCGAGGCACTGGCCGAGAACGGCAAGGTCATCGTGACCGGCTGCCTGGGCGCGCGCCAGGCCGACGACGGCGGCAACCTGGTCGAGAGCATCCACCCCTCGGTGCTGGCCGTGACCGGCCCGCATGCCACCCACGAGGTGATGGAGGCGGTGCACAGGCACCTGCCCAAGCCGCACGACCCCTTCGTCGATCTGGTCCCGCCGGCAGGCATAAAGCTCACGCCGCGCCACTACGCCTATCTGAAGATCAGCGAAGGCTGCAACCACCGCTGCACCTTCTGCATCATCCCCTCGATGCGCGGCGACCTGGTCAGCCGGCCGGTGGGCGACGTGCTGACCGAGGCGCGCAAGCTGTTCGAGGGCGGCGTGAAGGAACTGCTGGTGGTGAGCCAGGACACCTCGGCCTACGGCGTGGACCTGAAGTACCGCACCGGCTTCTGGGACGGCCGGCCGGTCAAGACCCGCATGCTCGACCTGGTGCGCGAGCTGGGTGAGCTGGCCAAGGGCTTCGGCGCCTGGGTGCGGCTGCACTACGTGTACCCCTACCCGCACGTGGACGAGGTGCTGCCCCTGATGGCCGAAGGCCTGGTGCTGCCTTACCTGGACGTGCCGTTCCAGCACAGCCACCCCGACGTGCTGCGCCGCATGAAGCGCCCGGCCAGCGGAGAGAAGAACATCGAGCGCCTGCAGCGCTGGCGCGAGATCTGCCCTGAACTGGTGGTGCGCAGCACCTTCATTGCAGGCTTTCCCGGCGAGACCGAGCAAGAATTCCAGCACCTGCTCGATTTCGTGCAGGAGGCGCAGATCGACCGCGCGGGCTGCTTCGCCTACTCGCCTGTCGATGGCGCGGCGGCCAACGAGATACCGGGCGCCGTGCCCGATGCGCTGCGCGAGGAGCGCCGCGCGCGCTTCATGGCCGCGGCCGAGGCGGTGTCGGCCCAGAGGCTGCGCCGCTACGTGGGCGCCACCATGCAGGTGCTGGTGGATTCGGCGCCGGGCCTGGGCAAGAAGGGCGGGGTGGGGCGCAGCTACGCGGACGCGCCCGAGATCGACGGCGTGGTGCGCCTGCTGCCGCCCGAGAAGATCAGCAAGCAGCTGAAGGTGGGTGAATTCACCAAGGCCCGCGTGGTGGCCACCGAAGGCCACGACCTCGTGGCGCTGCCGGTTTGAGCGGGCGCGGCACCGGCAGCCCGCCGTGTGTTGCCCGTGCGAAAGCGCGGGCAACAAAAAAGGCTTGTCGTTTGCACGGACAAGCCTTGATTGCTCTTTATGATGGTGCCCAAGAGAGGACTCGAACCTCCACGCCTCTCGGCGCTAGTACCTGAAACTAGTGCGTCTACCAATTCCGCCACCTGGGCATCTCAGGAAACCGCAAGTATAACAGCAAAAAATCGAGTCTGTAAACAGTGAACGAAAAAAACAACCTGCTCGCCGAAATCGAAGGCACCGTCTCCGGCCACCGAGATGGCCATGGCTTCGTGGTCCGCGATGACGGCCAGGCCGACATCTACCTCCCCTCCAATGAAATGCGCGCGGTGCTGCACAAGGACCGCGTCAAGGTGCGCGTGGTGCGCTATGACCGCAAGGGCCGCCCGGAAGGCCGTGTCACCGAGATCGTGGAGCGCTCGGCCTCGCCGCTGATCGGCCGGCTGCTGCAGGAGAACAGCGTCTGGCTGGTCGCGCCAGAAGACAAGCGCTACGGCCAGGACGTGCTGATACCCAAGGGCGCCACCGGATCGGCCAAGCCGGGCCAGGTGGTGGTGGTCGAGCTGACCGAGCCGCCCGCGCTCTACGGCCAGCCCGTGGGCCGCGTGAAGGAGGTGCTGGGCGAGATCGACGACCCCGGCATGGAGATCGAGATCGCGGTGCGCAAGTACGGCGTGCCGCACCAGTTCTCCGACGCCGCCATGGCCCAGGCGCGCGCGTTGCCCGACAAGGTGCGCGCCGCCGACCGCAAGCACCGCATCGACCTGCGCGACGTGCCGCTGGTCACCATAGACGGCGAGGACGCGCGCGACTTTGACGACGCGGTCTACTGCGAGCCCGCCAAGGTGGGGCGCACCAAGGGCTGGCGGCTGCTGGTCGCCATCGCCGACGTGAGCCACTACGTGGAGACCGGCTCGGCCATCGACGTGGACGCCTACGACCGCGCCACCTCTGTCTACTTCCCGCGTCGCGTGATCCCCATGCTGCCCGAGAAGCTGTCCAACGGCCTGTGCTCGCTCAACCCCGACGTGGACCGGCTCTGCATGGTCTGCGACATGCTGATCACGCCCAAGGGCGAGATCCACGCCTACCAGTTCTACCCGGCGGTGATGCACAGTCACGCGCGCTTCACCTACACCGAGGTGGCCGCCATCCTGCAGAACACGCGCGGCCCCGAGGCGCAGCAGCGCAAGCCGCTGGTGCCGTACCTGCTGAACCTGCACGACGTCTACCGCGCGCTGCTGGCGGCGCGCAACGCACGGGGCGCGGTTGATTTCGAGACCACGGAAACCCAGATCGTCTGCGACGAATCCGGCCGCATCGAGCGCATCGTGCCGCGCACCCGCAACGACGCCCACAAGCTGATCGAGGAGGCCATGCTGGCCGCCAACGTCTGCAGCGCCGAGTTCATCGAGCAGAGCAAGCAGCCGGGGCTGTTCCGCGTGCACGAAGGCCCCACGCCCGAGAAGCTCGAGACGCTGCGCAACTACCTCAAGGCCATGGGGGTGACGCAATCCATCAGCGACCACCCCCATCCGTCCGAATTCCAGCAGGTGGCCAAGGCCACGCAGGAGCGGCCCGAGGCCCAGCAGATCCACACCATGCTGCTGCGCTCCATGCAGCAGGCCATCTACACGCCCGTCAACAACGGGCACTTCGGCCTGGCATTCGGGGCCTACACCCACTTCACCAGCCCGATCCGACGCTATCCCGACCTGCTGGTGCACCGGGTGATCAAGGCCATCCTCACCGGCAAGCGCTACCAGCTGCCCGCGCTGCCCACGCCCGGCGAAGCCCACGCCAAGCTCAGCAAACGGCTGGCTTCGCGTGCGGCGCCGCCCACGCTCAAGCCGCAGAAGAAACCCAGTGCCGACATCCTGGCGTGGCAGGCTGCCGGCCTGCACTGCAGTGCCAACGAACGACGCGCCGACGAGGCCAGCCGCGATGTCGAAGCCTGGCTCAAGTGCAAGTACATGCGCGAGCACCTGGGCGAGGAGTTCAGCGGCGTGGTCAGCGCCGTCACCGGCTTCGGCCTGTTCGTCACGCTGGACGCCATGTACGTCGAAGGCCTGGTCCACATCACCGAGCTCGGCGGCGAGTACTTCCGCTTCGACGAGGCGCGCCAGGAGCTGCGCGGCGAGCGAACCGGCATCCGCTACCACCTGGGCTCGCGCGTGCAGGTGCAGGTGAGCCGGGTCGACCTGGACGGCCGGCGCATCGACTTCCGGCTGGTCAACGCGGCCGACGAACTGCTGGCGCGCGCCCTGCGCGACAAGGCAGGCATGGACGGCGACGGGTCGGCCGATGGTGGCCGGCGCGGCGGCAAGGCGCGCAAGACAGCCCATGCCACGGCGCGCAAGGAGGCACCGGCCGGGCGGGGCGGCGCCAAGGTCTCCGGCAAGAAGGGTGGCCGGGCCACCGGCCGGCAGCCCGACGCCAAGGCCCGCAAGCGTGGACGCTGAGCCTCGTATCATGCGCCCATGCAAGTTCTCCAGTTCCTGATCGACACGCTGTTCTTCTTCCTGATCGCGGCCTGCCTGCTGCGGGCCTGGATGAACGCGCAGCGCATCCGCATGGCGCAGCAGCCCGGCCCGTTCGTGATGGCCCTGACCGACTGGCTGGTGGCGCCCCTGCGCCGGGTGCTGCCGCGCGCGGTGGCACAGAGCAACCTGGACGGCGGCAGCCTGCTGGCGGCTTTGCTGCTGTCGGTGGCGTATGGCGTGGTGATGTGGCTGATCTGGGCCGGCGGCGACGCCGTGCTGGCCCTGCCCACGGTGCTGTCCATGGGGCTGCGCGTGCTCGTGCGCAGCGCGCTGCAGCTGGTCATGCTGCTGGCCTTTGCCTACGCCATCCTGTCGTGGGTGCAGCCGCGCTCGCCGGTCATGTACGTGCTGGCCCACATCGTGGAGCCGCTGGTGCGGCCGCTGCGCCGCATCGTGCCCGTCATCGGCGGCGTGGACCTGTCGGTGCTGGCGTTGATCATCCTGGCCCAGATCGGGCTCATGCTGGTGGGCTGAGCCGGCGGGCGCCTGCCCGGTCGTGCCGACCGCTGCCGGCTCACCCGGCCGCGAGGCGGCGCGCCAGGGCGGCGGCGGTGAGCGTGCGGCCCTCCGGCCACTGGTCGGCCGCCAGGCCATGGGCGTGGACGGCGCAGGCGGCCGCCTCGAAACCCGGCAGCCCGCCGGCCAGGCGGGCACCGATCAGCCCGGCGAGCACATCGCCCGTTCCGGCCGTGGCCAGGCGGGCGTTGCCGGTCGGGTTGACGGCCGGGGCCTGACCGGGCACGGCGATCACGCTGCCCGACCCCTTGAGCACCACCACGCACCGGAAACGCTCTGCCAGCTCGCGAGAGGCGTGCAGGCGGTGGGCCTGCACGTTGGCGCTGGACGTGCCGAGCAGCCGCGCAGCCTCCAGCGGATGGGGTGTGAGCACGCTGGGTTGCCCACGGGTTTCGCGGGCACGCAGCGCCATCTGCAGGGCGGCATCACGCGCCACGTGGTTCAGGGCGTCGGCGTCCAGCACCAGCCGGGCGGCCTGTTCCAGCACGCGGGGCAGCAGGTCCAGCACCGCATCGCCGCCGCCGCAGCCGCAGACCACGCTGGCATGCGCCGGGGTGTTGTCCTGCCACAGGCGTTCGGTCGTGCGCAGCATCAGCTCGGGGGTGGCGGGGTCCCAGTGGACGGCCTCGGCACCCGGGCCCAGCAGGGCCACGAACACGCGGCCCGCGCCCCCGTGCAGGGCGGCCTGGCCGGCCAGCAGCGCGGCGCCGGTCATGCCGGCGCCACCGGCCTGGATGCTCTGACCGCCGATGACCACCACGTCGCCGCGGCTGCCCTTGTGGCTGGCGTGGGCGCCCGGTGCGGCGGGGGGCGCGGGCCAGCCGTTGAGCCAGGCGTCGGGGGCCTGGTCTTGCAGGGCGACGCCAAGGTCGTCCCACCAGAGGTCGCCGCAGGCGTCGCGCCCGCGCGCGGTGAACAGCCCGGGCTTGAGCGTCAGCAGCGACAGCGTGTGGCGCGGGCCGGGAGGCAGCGGGCCATTCCAGGCGCCGGTGTCGGCGTCCAGGCCGCTGGGCAGGTCCACGCACAGCACCGGTGCCGCTGTGTGGTGCAGCCAGCGCTGCCACTGGCCCAGGCGCGAGCCGTCGTCCGTGGCGACGGGCCGGGCCCCCAGACCCAGCAGGGCGTCGATGGCGCAGTCGGTGCCTTCGGGCGGGCCGTCGGTGAATGTGACACCTGCCGCGCGGGCCTGGGTCAGCGCCCAGGCGGCGTCGGCGGGCAGGTGGCTGTCATCGCCGCACCAGCTCACGTTCAGGGCGATGCCGCAGGCCTGGGCCCAGGGGTGCAGCTGGGCGGCGGCCACCAGGCCGTCGCCACCGTTGTTGCCCGGGCCGCAGGCGATCCAGAGATTGCGGGTGTGGGGCTGCAGCGCCCGCGCCCAGCGGGCCACGGCATCCCCGGCCCGCGCCATCAGGGTGCGCGGCGGCAGCGCCTGCGCGGCCTGCCGCTCCAGCGTGCGCGTCGCGGCCACGCCCAGCAGGGGCTGCGGGGTTGTGGTGGTGACGCGTTGCATGGCGGGCTCCAGGGTCAGGCGGGGTGGGGCACGGCGGTCAGCGCGCCGGTCTCGATGTCGGCCGCGCGGCCGGCCACCGCGTCGGCCAGCACGCGGGCGCTGCCGCAGCTCAGCGCCCAGCCGCTGGAGCCGTGGCCGAGGTTGAACCACAGGCCGGGCACGCCGCTGGCACCCACCATGGGCGGGCGGTCCGGCAGCATGGGGCGCGCGCCTTTCCAGCTCTGGATCTGGCCACCCATGCGGCCCTGGCGGGCCGCGCCGGGGTACCAGTCGGCCAGCACCTGGTGCAGGGTGTGCAGCGCGCGCTCGCCGGGCTGGGCCAGCCGGCCGCCGATCTCGGCGCCGCCGGCCACGCGCACGCGCTGCCCCATGCGCGAGATGGCGACCTTGTAGCGCTCGTCCATCACGCCCGAGACCGGCGCGTCCATCTCCTCGCGCAGCGACAGGCTGACCGAGTGGCCGTGCACGGCCACCAGCGGGATCTGCAGGCCCAGCGGGCGCGCCAGAGCGGCGCTGGCCACGCCGGCGCACAGCACCACGGCATCGAAACGCTCGGTGCGGGCGGCTTCGCTGCCAAGCTGCACGGTGAGCTCCAGGGGAGCGGCGCGCAGCTGCTTCACGGCCGTGCCAAACTCAAAGCGCGCACCCAGACGCTGGGCTTCGTTTTTGAGCAGCAGCGCGAACTGGCGGCAATTGCCCACCTCGTCGCCGGGTACGTGGATGGCGCCGTGCAGGGGCGTCTCGGGGTTGAGCGCGGGTTCGACGCCGCGCGCGGCCTGGGCCGATATCTCGTGGAAACCGACGCCCAGCTCACGCAGGACCTGCAGCCCGGGCTGCACCAGCGCGTGTTCCTGTGCGCCGCGCAGCAGCACCAGGAAGCCGTCGCTGCGGTCGTATTGCAGCTGCAGGCTGCGGGTCAGGTGGTGTAGCCGCTCGCGGCTGTAGAAGGCCAGCTGCTGCAGCTGGCGGCGGTGCGCCATGTAGGCGGCCGGCGTGCAGGCGCGCCACCAGCGCCACATCCAGCGCAGTTCGTGCAGGCCCAGCGGCCAGGCCAGTTTGATGGCGCCGTGGCGCTGGAACAGCTGCCGGAACACTTTGCCTGGCATGCCTGGCGCGGCCCAGGGCGTGACATAGCCGGGCGCGACGATGCCGGCGTTGGCGAAGCTGGTTTCCTCGGCCGCGGCCGAGCGGCGCTCGAAGACGGTGACCTCGTGCCCGTCGGCACAGAGCTCGTAAGCGGTGGTGACGCCGACGATGCCGGCGCCGATGACGGCGATTCTCATTCTGGGGATCGGTACGGATTCAGAGTCGGTTGTGCAGGGCGCTCTCGGCCTGCTGCGCCACGTGCAGCACGGCGTCGTCGTGCCCGCCCGCGTGCCAGACCATCAGGCCCACAGGCAACTCCCCACGCGCCTGGCAGGGCAGTGACAGGGCGCAGCCATCGAGGAAATTGACCAGCGAGGGGTTGCGCAGCAGCAGCGCGTTGACGCGGAAAAAGTCGTCGTCCCGGGCTTCGCCGGGTGACAGCTGGGCCAGCGGCGGCGCCACGATGGGCACGGTGGGCGAGAGCAGGGCGTCGTAGGGCGCGATGGCGCTTTCGACGCGCGCGATCCAGTCGCGGCGGTGGCGCAGCAGGTCGATGTAGTCGGCCGCCAGCATCTGCCCTCCGCGCTCGATGCGGCTGCGCACGCGCGGGTCGTACAGGTCGGCGTGGCTGGCCAGCCAGTCACGATGCAGCGCGTGGGCCTCGGCGGCGGGCAGGGTGCCGCGCGCCATCAGGCCGGGCAGTTCATCCAGTTCGGGCAGCGTGATGGTTTCGATGCGCGCGCCGGCGGCCGAGAGGCACTCCAGCGCGCCTTTGAAGGCGCGCGCGACGGCGGGCTCCAGCCCGTCGAGCAGGGTGTTCTGTGGCACCGCGAGCCGGCAGGCCGACAGCGGCGCCGGGCTGCGCACCACCGTGCGCGCGGCCAGCACCTCGTGCAGGCGGATGGCGTCGCGCACGCTCAGTGTCATGGCCCCCACGGTGTCCAGCGTGGTGGAGAGCGGGAAGGCGCCCCCGGTGGGCACGAGTTGGACCGTGGCCTTGAACCCCACGATGCCACACAGCGCGGCCGGGATGCGCAGCGAGCCGCCGGTGTCGCTGCCCAGGGCGGCCCAGGCCGCGCCCGTGGCCACGCTGACCGCGCCGCCCGAGCTGGAGCCGCCTGGCACGCGGTCCACCGCCAGGTCGCGCGGGTTGCGCGGCGTGCCGTGGTGCGGGTTGATGCCGACGCCCGAGAAGGCGAACTCGCTCATCTGCGTGCGCCCGAACAGCACCGCGCCCGCCGCCCGCAGGCGGGCCACGGCGGGGGCGTCCTGGCGCGCGGGCGGGATGTTCAGGTGCCGGGCGTCCAGCAGCTTCGAGCCGGCGGTGGTGGTTTCGCCGCTCACGTCGAACAGGTCCTTGACCGACACCGCCAGACCGGCCAGCGGAGTCTGTGCGAGCCGGTCGCCGAACCGGTTTTCGAGCGCCGACAGCTGGGCGTGCACCGCCTCCCGTCGGGGCGGTGCGACCCAGACATGGTCGCAATCACCGCTTTCGGCCCGTGCCAGGGCCTGGTCGAGGAGGTCGGCGGGGCGCTTGCGCCCGCTGGCGAAGGCGAGCCGGAGGTCGTGGATGTCCATGGGCCGATTGTGGACGAGCTTGGGTGGGGTTCGGGTGAAGCGGGGTGGCAATGGCCAGTCTGCTACAATCTCGCGGTTTTGCTGCCTTTGGGGGTCGATTGACCCGGGGTGACGAAACCAATCGCAAACCGGCCCAACCGGGTGTCCTGCCGTCCTTCGGGGTGTCGGGATCGGGGCCGGATTTAAGTCCCAACCTCAGGAAACTCTGATCATGCCTATTTCCATGCGCGAAATGCTGGAAGCCGGTGTCCACTTTGGCCACCAGACCCGCTTCTG
>CAMLQP010000021.1 GCA_946482115.1 uncultured Comamonadaceae bacterium | reverse complement strand
TCGATGAAGATGATGCAGGGGGCGTTCTTCTTGGCGTTCTCGAACATGTCGCGCACGCGGGCCGCGCCCACGCCGACGAACATCTCGACGAAGTCGGAGCCCGAGATGCTGAAGAACGGCACCTTGGCCTCGCCGGCAATGGACTTGGCCAGCAGGGTCTTGCCGGTACCGGGCGGGCCGACCAGCAGCAGGCCGCGCGGGATGCGCCCGCCCAGCTTCTGGAACTTCTGCGGATCCTTCAGGAAATCGACGACCTCTTTCACCTCTTCCTTGGCCTCGTCGCAGCCGGCCACGTCGGCGAAGGTGACGGTGTTGTTGTTCTCGTCGAGCATGCGCGCCTTGCTCTTGCCGAAGCTGAAGGCGCCGCCCTTGCCGCCGCCCTGCATCTGGCGCATGAAGTAGATCCAGACGCCGATCAGCAGCAGCATGGGGCCCCAGCTGACCAGCAGGGTCATGAGCAGGGAACCCTCCTCGCGCGGCTTGACGTCGAACTTGACGTCATTGGCGATCAGGTCGCCGACCAGGCCGCGGTCCAGGTAGGTGGCGGTGGTGCGCACGCGGCGGTCGTCGGTGGTGATGGCCACGATCTCGGTGCCACCCGGGCTTTCCTGGATGGTGGCGCTCTTGATGCGCTGGGCCTTCACTTCCTCCAGGAAGTCGGAATAGCCCATGGTGCCCGAGCCGGCCACGGCACGGCCGTCGAACTGCTTGAACACCGTGAACAGCACCATGGCGATGACCATCCAGACGGCAATTTTGGAGAACCAGGGGTTGTTCAAGAAGGGCTCCTGAGGCGGGAACGGGTCAAAGTGCTTGACAGATGGGGGCATTTTAGGCTTTTCAACCAACCAGCCGGCGATTCCCGACCATGCCCCCGGCTATCGCACGGATAGGAACTCATTTCAGACCAATGCCAACCAGAAAGGTTTCAGACGATTTGTCCCGGCTGGCCTTGGGCTTGAGCGGCTTGGCGACATTGAAGTTCGCCTTGAACAGCCGCACCAGCGCTTCGTATTCGCCGCCATGGAACACCTTGGCCACCAGCGCGCCCTCGGGTTTGAGGTGGGCGCGGGCGAAATCCACCGCCAGCTCGATCAGGTGGGCCACGCGGGCGCCGTCCGTCTGGGCGATGCCCGAGAGGTTGGGCGCCATGTCGGACACCACCACGTCGACCGGCCGGCCGCCCAGCAGCGCCTCCAGCCGGGCCAGCGGCTCGGCCTCCCGGAAATCGCCCTGGATGAAATCCACGCCCTCGATGGGCTCCATGGGCAGCAGGTCCAGCGCCACGATGCGGCCGTTGAGCGCGCCAGTGGCTGCCCCGCCCGGCGACAGGCGGCGGCGCACGTACTGGCTCCAGGCGCCGGGGGCCGAACCCAGGTCCACCACCGTGTCGCCGGGGCGGATCAGCTTGAGCGCCTCGTCGATTTCCTGGAGCTTGTAGGCCGCGCGCGCGCGGTAGCCATCCTTCTGCGCCGCCCGCACGTACGGATCGTTGACGTGCTCGTTGAGCCACGCCTTGTTGACCTTCTTGCTGTTCGATTTGACTTTCACGGGGATAATTCTCCCATGTCCCAGATACAACTCACCCCCGCGCAGCGCAAGGTCCACCGGGCCGACGCGCACCACCTCGACCCCGTCGTCCTGATCGGCGGCGATGGCCTCACGGCCACCGTCAAGAAAGAGGTGGACGCCGCCCTCAAGGCCCACGGGCTGATCAAGGTGCGCGTGTTCTCGGACGACCGCACCGAGCGCGAAACCATCCTGGCCACGCTGGCCGACGAGCTCAACGCCGCGCCCATCCAGCACATCGGCAAGCTGCTGGTGCTCTGGCGACCCGTGCCGCCCAAGGAAAAGGCGGTGGACGAGGACCGCAAGCCCGGCCCACGCGAGATCAAGGTGCTGAAGTACAGCAAGAAGGGCGGCCAGCGCCCCGAGGTCAAGACCGTCAAGCTGCTGGGCAACCAGCGCCTGACCCCGGGCGGCAACATCAAGCGCATCCAGCCCAAGCAGAAAAGCGTGAAGAAGTCGCAATCCTCTTGAAACCGGGCCTCCAGCCCCGCATCCTGACCGCATGAACGCTCCTGCCCACCCCCTGCCCGACAACCCGCTGCTCGACTTTTCCGGCCTGCCCCGCTTCGACGCCATCGCCCCGGTCCATGTGGCCCCCGCCATCGACGCCCTGCTGGCCGAGGCCAACGCCGCGCTCGAGGCCGTGACGGCGCCCGGTTTCCCGGCCGACTGGCAGGCGATGGCGAAGACGCTGGACGTGGCCACCGAGCGCCTGGGCACGGCCTGGGGAGCGGTCAGCCACCTCAACAGCGTGGCCGACACACCCGAGCTGCGCGCGGCCTACAACGCCGCCCTGCCCCTGGTCACCGAGTTCTGGACCCGCCTGGGCGCCGACGAGCGGCTCTACGCCAAGTACAAGCAGATGGACCCGGCCCAGCTCACCCCCGAGCAGCGCCAGGCCCACAAGAACGCCATGCGCGGCTTCGTGCTGGGCGGCGCCGAACTGACCGGCGCAGCCAAGGAACGGTTCGCCGAAATCCAGGAAAAACAGGCCGAACAGGGCCAGAAGTTCAGCGAGAACGCGCTGGACGCCACCGACGCCTACGCCTGGTACGCGAGCGCCGACGAGCTCGACGGCGTGCCGCCCGACGTGGTGGCCGCCGCCCGTGCCGCTGCCGAAGCCGAAGGCAAGGCCGGCCACAAGCTCACCCTCAAGCTGCCCTGCTACCTGCCGGTGATGCAGTTCGCCAGCAACGGCGCGCTGCGCGAGCGCCTTTACCGCGCCTACGTCACCCGCGCCAGCGACCAGGCCGAGGGCGAGGCCGTCAAGTTCGACAACACGGCCCTGATGCGCGAGCTGCTGGCCCTGCGCCAGGAAGAGGCCGCGCTGCTGGGCTACCCCCACTTCGCCGCCCTGTCGCTGGTGCCCAAGATGGCCGATTCGCCCGAACAGGTCATCGCCTTCCTGCGCGACCTGGCGAAAAAGGCCCGCCCCTACGCCGAGCAGGACCTGGCCGATCTGCGCGCCTTCGCCCGCGACGAGCTGGGCCTGGCCGATCCGCAGGCCTGGGACTGGCCCTACATCGGCGAAAAGCTCAAGGAAGCCCGCTACGCCTTCAGCGAGCAGGAGGTCAAGCCTTACTTCACCGCGCCCCAGGTGCTGGCCGGACTGTTCCGCATCGTCGAGACGCTGTTCGAGGTCGCCATCCGCCGCGACCAGGCGCCCGTGTGGCACCCCTCGGTCGAGTTCTACCGCATCGAGCGTCCGACCCCGCAAGGCCCCCAGCTGGTCGGCCAGTTCTACCTCGACCCCGGCGCGCGCACCGGCAAGCGAGGCGGCGCCTGGATGGACGACGTGCACACCCGCTGGCTGCGCCCCGACACCGGCGCGCTGCAGACACCCGTGGCCCATCTGGTCTGCAACTTTGCCGAGGGCGTCAACGGCCAGCCCCCGCTGCTCACGCACGACGACGTCATCACCCTGTTCCACGAGTTCGGCCACGGCCTGCACCACATGCTCACCCAGGTGAACGAGCGCGATGTGTCCGGCATCAGTGGCGTCGAGTGGGACGCGGTCGAGCTGCCCAGCCAGTTCATGGAGAACTTCTGCTGGGAGTGGGAAGTGCTCAGGCACATGACCGCCCACGTGGACACCGGCGAGCCGCTGCCGCGCGAGCTGTTCGACAAGATGCTGGCCGCCAAGAACTACCAGAGCGGCCTGCAGACGCTGCGCCAGGTCGAGTTCGCGCTGTTCGACCTGCGCCTGCACCAGGGCGACGCGGCGGACGGCGACTTCCTGAAGCTGCTGGATGCCGTACGGGACGAAGTCTCGGTGCTCAAGCCGCCGGCCTACAACCGCATGCCGCACACCTTCAGCCACATCTTCGCGGGCGGCTACGCGGCCGGTTACTACAGTTACAAATGGGCCGAGGTGCTGAGCGCCGACGCCTACGCCGCCTTCGAGGAAGCCGCCGACGGCGGCAGCCCGGTGCGCCCGGACATCGGCAGGCGCTACCGCGAGGCCATTCTGGAAGCCGGCGGCAGCCGCCCCGCCATGGAATCGTTCAAGGCCTTCCGTGGCCGGGAACCCACCATAGACGCCCTGCTGCGCCACCAGGGCATGGCCTGACGACGGCGATTGGGTTACGCTTGAACGGTCACTGGAGTCCCGGCATGCGCTTTTCCGCTCGTTATCCGCTGATCTGGCTGGCGTTGGGCGCCGGATCCGTGCTGGCCCAGGGGGTCTACCGCCACGTGGGGCCGGACGGCCGCGTCACCTTCAGCGACCAGCCACCGGCCGGCAACGCTCCCGCCGCCTCGGCCGCGGCGGGTCCTTCGGCCGCGCCGGGCGCGGAGCTGCCTTTCGTGTTGCGCCAGACGGTCCAGCGCTACCCCGTCACGCTGTACAGCACCGACAGCTGCGCGCCGTGCGACCGGGGTCGCGAGCTGCTGCGGACCCGGGGCATCCCGTTCAACGAAAAGACCATCGCCACCCAGCAAGACCTGGAAGCCTTCCAGAAAATCGCCACTGGGGGCCAGTTGCCCCACCTGACCATAGGCTCGCAGGGGCTGAGCGGCTTCTCTCCCGCCCAGTGGACCCAGTACCTGGACGCGGCGGGCTACCCCAAGGAATCGGCACTGCCGCGCAACTACCGCGCCCCCGCGCGCTCCGCGCTGGCGCCCGTACCCGCACCCAAGACCGAGACAGCCGCCACACCCGCCGACCCTGCCGCCACCCCGCCAGCCGCGCCCGTGCCCGCCGACGGCCCGAATCCGCAGAACCCGGCGGGCATCCGCTTCTAAGCTAAGCCGCGCGCCCGGTCAGTACTCGAGCGTCTCAACGCCCTGCCCGGTGCCGAGCAGGCAGACGTCGGCCTTCTGGTGGGCGAACACGCCCACCGTCACCACGCCCGGCCACTGGTTCACGCCGCTCTCGAACGCCAGCGGCTCGCGGATCTGCAGCCCCCGCACGTCCAGGATGTGCTGGCCGTTGTCGGTCACCAGCGGCGCGCCGTCGCGCAGGCGCAGCGTGGCCTCGCCACCCATGGCCTTGAAGCGGCGCGCGATCTGGGCCGCCGCCATCGGGATCACCTCCACCGGCAGCGGGAAGGCCCCCAGCGTCTTCACGCGCTTGGAGGCGTCGGCGATGCAGACGAAGCGCCGGGCCAGCGAGGCCACGATCTTCTCGCGCGTGAGCGCCGCGCCGCCACCCTTGACCATGTAGCCCTCGCCGTCGATCTCGTCGGCGCCGTCCACGTACACGGCCAGGCCCTCGACATCGTTGGCGTCGAACACACGGATGCCCAGCGCCTGCAGCCGCTCGGTGGAGGCCACCGAGCTGGACACCGCGCCCGGCACCTGGTCCTTGATGGTGGCCAGAGCGTCGATGAATTTGTTGACCGTGGAGCCAGTGCCGACGCCGATGATGGCGCCCGGCACCACATAGCGCAGCGCGGCCTGGCCCACCAGGGTTTTGAGTTCGTCTTGGGTCATTTGAGACAATCCGCAGAGTTGATCGCTGGATTATCCGATGCCCCTGCTGCCCTACGCCTTCGCCCGCCCCTTCCTGTTCGGCCTGGACGCCGAGACCGCCCACGAACTCACCATGGAGGCACTGGCCCGCACCCAGCGCACGCCGCTGGACTGCGTGTTCGGCAACACCCGGGTGGACGACCCGGTGACCGTGGCCGGCCTGCGCTTTCCCAACCGCGTGGGCATGGCCGCCGGCCTGGACAAGAACGCCCGCGTGATCGACGCGCTGGGCGCCATGGGTTTCGGCTTCGTGGAAGTGGGCACCGTCACGCCGCTGCCCCAGCCCGGCAACCCCAAGCCGCGCATGTTCCGCCTGCCCAAGGCCAACGCGCTCATCAACCGCCTGGGGTTCAACAACGAAGGGCTGGAGGCTTTCGTGGCGAACGTGCAGCGCGCACGGTTTCGCCAGAACGGCGGCATCCTGGGCCTGAACATCGGCAAGAACGCGGCCACGTCCATCGAGCAGGCCACCGACGATTACCTCAGGGGCCTGGAGGGCGTGTACCCGCACGCCGATTACGTCACGGTCAACATCTCCAGCCCCAACACCAAGAACCTGCGCGCGCTGCAAAGCGACGAGGCGCTGGACGCCCTGCTCTCGGCGCTGGCCGCGCGGCGCGAGCAGCTGGCGCAGGCCCAGGGGCGGCGCGTGCCGCTGTTCGTGAAGATAGCGCCCGATCTCGACGAAACCCAGGTCGGCGTGATCGCGGCCACGCTGCAACGCCACGGCATGGACGGCGTGATAGCCACCAACACCACGCTTTCGCGCGAGGCCGTCAAGGGCCTGCCACACGCCGAGGAGGCCGGCGGCCTCTCGGGCGCGCCGGTGCTGCAGGCCAGCAACGCGGTGATTCGCCAGCTGCGCGCGGCGCTGGGCGCGGGCTACCCCATCATCGGCGTGGGCGGCGTGATGAGCGCGGCCGACGCGGTCTCCAAGCTGGAAGCCGGCGCCGACCTGGTGCAGATCTACACCGGCCTGATCTACCAGGGCCCGGCGCTGGTGCGCGACGCCGCGCTGGCGCTGCAGGCGCGCGCGCGGCGCTGACCCGTCACCCCGCCTTCACTTGGCGGCCAGGCCCAGGCGCTCGATCAGCGCCTTGTCCTTGGCATAGGTGTCGGCCGCCCAGGCGCGGTAGTCCTCGCCGCTGCGGTACCACATGGCCTGGTTGAGCTGGGCCAGCACCTCCTGGTGGCGCGGCGTCTCCATCGCTTTCTTGAAGGCGTCGTGCAGGGCCTTGACCACGGCCGGATCCATGCCCTTGGGGCCCACCAGCCCGTAGGGCGAGCTCGACACCACGCCGTAACCCAGCTCCTTGGCCGTGGGCACGTCGGGCCAGCGCTTGGTGCGCTCCTCGCCGAAGGTGACCAGCAGGCGCATCTGGCCGCCATCGACGAACTTGTCCCAGCCGCTGGCGTCGCTCTGCGCCATCACGTGGCCCCCCAGCACGGCGGCCTGCAGGTCGGCGTTGCCCTTGAACGGCACGTGCTTGAGCTGCACGCCCGCCTTGCCCGCCACCTCCTCCATCAGCAGGTGCGGGCTGGTGCCGGTGCCGGTGGAGCCGTAGTCGATGTTCCCGGGCTGGCGGCGCGCGGCCTCGATGTAGTCCTTGAAGGTCTTGTACGGCGAATCGGCGCGCACCGTGAAGCCGAAGGTGTAGCCGGAGACGCCGATGATGTAGGTGAAGTCGGCCAGCGGATCCCAGGCCACCTTCTGCATGTGGGGCATGCGCAGCATGCCCAGCGGCAGCTGCGAGATGGTGTAGCCGTCGGGCCGCGCGGTGCCGGCCATGGAGGCGGGCCCCAGCGTGCCGCCAGCGCCGGGCTTGTTGTCGATCAGTATGGTCTGGCCCAGCATCTGGCCTGCGATCTCGGCCAGCGTGCGCAGGTGGCGGTCGGTGGAGCCGCCGGGAGGCCAGGGCACGATCAGCGTGATGGGCTTGCTGGGGAAGGCCTGGGCGCGGGCCACGCCCCAGGGCGCGGCGATCAGGGCTGGCGCGGCCAGCAGCAGCGCGCGGCGGCGCGCGGACAAAACGGGTTTCTGGTCGGGGGCAGTCATGGCGCGTGTCTCCTGGTGTCGTGGGGCCGTTCCGCACATTCCGCTGCACGGAAAACAAGAAGCCGTCACCCGATTTAGGCAGCACGCGCTGGCGCTGTAAACCGGACTCAGGGAAAGCGATGACGCATTTATTTTGATCTGCGGAATACGCTGCTCGCACTCACCCACCACATTCCGCTTATTCCGCTGTTCGGAAAACGGGCCATCCATCCGCCTGCCCATGGGACGCAAACGCAACCTCTCCGCCTCGCCCGCCGAAGCCCCACCCGACGACGACCGGCGTTTCGTCACCGCACTCGCGCGTGGCCTTTCGCTGTTGCGCTGTTTTCGCCCCAAGGACCGCTGGCTGCCCCACCAGGAGCTGGCCCGCCGCACCGGCCTGCCACAAGCCACGGTGTCGCGCCTGGTCTTCACCCTGACCCAGCTGGGCTATTTGCGCCACCGGCCAGCCAGCGGCGAATACGCCCTGGGCGCTGGCGTGCTGTCGCTGGGTTTCAGCATGCTGTCGAACTTCGAGATCGGCCGCATCGCCCGGCCCCACATGGAAGCGCTGGCCGAGCACACGCAGGCCGCGATATCACTGGGCACGCGGCACGGCACCTCCATGGTCTATGTGGCGCACTGCCGCAGCACGGCGCGGCTGATCCTGGGGCTGGATGTGGGCACCCGGCTGCCGCTGGCCGAAACCGCCATGGGCCGCGCCATGTGGTGTCTGGCGACACCCGGCACGCGCGAACGGGTGGCGCGGCTGATCGAGGCGGAAGACCCGCCGGGCTGGCCGCGCCGCCAGGCCGGTCTGCAGCGGGCGCTGCAGGAACACGCGCAACGCGGCTACGTGAGTTCCGAATCGGAATGGGAAAGCGACATCTCGGCCATCGGCGTGGGGCTGGACCTGGGCGACGGCCGCGAGCCGCTGGCGCTGACCGTGGGTGGCCCCAGCGCGCGGCTGCAGGGCGCGCTGCTGCACGGGGATTTCGCGCCGGCGCTGGTGCACACCGGACACGCCATCGTGGATGCGCTGCAGGCCGGTGGCTGGACCGACTAAACCTGGGTAGCCACGTGCTCGCCGATGGCGAGCGCGCTGGTGAGCCCCGGCGACTCGATGCCGAGCAGGTTGACCAGCCCCGCCACGCCATGTTGGGCCGGGCCGTCGATGCGGAAATCGGGCGCGGGCTGGTCCGGCCCGTGAATCTTGGGCCGCACGCCGCTGTAGCTGGGCTGCAGCGCGCCATCCGGCAGGCCGGGCCAGTAGCGCCGCACCTCGGCATAGAAGCCGTCGGCGCGCCGGGGATCCACCGTGTAGTCGATGGCCTGCGGATCGGCCACGTCCAGCCACTGCAGGTCGGGCCCGAACTTGGCCTGGCCGCCCAGGTCCAGCGTCAGGTGAACGCCCAGCCAGGCGTCCTGCGGCGCGGGGTAGATCAGGCGGCTGAAGGGCGCCTTGCCTGCCAGCGAGAAATAGCTGCCCTTGGCATAGTGCGCCGGCGGCATGTGACGGGCGTCCAGCCCGCGCGTGTTCGCGGCCACCTCGCAGGCGTGCAGACCGGCGGCGTTGACCACCGTGCGCGCCAGCAGTTCGGTGGTCTCGCCGTCGGACACCACCGTCACGCGCAGGCCGTCGGGTCGCGATTCGATGTTGTCCACGCGCGAAGCCAGCGCCACCAGGCCGCCTGCGCGCTCCAGGTCGCCCTGCAGCGCCAGCATCAGGCCATGGCTGTCCACGATGCCGGTGCTCGGGGAATGCAGCGCCGCCTGGCACGACAGCGCGGGCTCCAGCGCGCGCGCGGCGGCGCCATCCAGCCACTCCACCGGCACGCCATTGGCTTGGGCGCGACGGGCGATGGCGTGCAGGCCGTCAAGCTGCGCGGCATCGGTGGCCACCACCAGCTTGCCGCAGCGGCGGTGCGCCACGCCATGGCTGTCGCAGAAGGCGTAGAGCAGTTCCTTGCCACGCACGCACAGCCGCGCCTTGAGGGAGCCGGGGGTGTAGTAGAGCCCCGCGTGGATCACCTCGCTGTTGCGCGAGCTCACGCCGGTGCCGATCGCGGCCTCGCGCTCCAGCACCATCACATCGCGGCCCGCCCGGGCCAGGGCACGCGCCACCGCGAGCCCGACCACGCCGGCACCGATCACCACCACGTCGACTGTTTCCATGCCGGCATTGTGCCCGCGCCGGGCGCGTCGGCTCAGCCAGCGGCCGGGTCGGACGGGCGCGCGGCCAGCAGCCGGTCGGCGTAGTCCTGCCAGCGCGCCGGGGGCTCCAGGCCGTCGAAAACGCCAGCGCGCGCCTGGTGGGCCACCCACTGCTGCCTGTCTGCAATGGCGGCAGCCATCAGCGGCTCAAAGCCGGCCTCGCTCACGGTGCGGGCCGCCTCGCGCATTTCCTCGGCCCGGCGCTGGCCATGCTGCACCACGCGGCTGAAGAAGTAGGCACCCTGCTTAGGCCAGTCGATGCCGGGGAAGGTCTCGGCCAGGGTGGGCAGCACGTGGTCTTCCACGCCGTAGGCGCGCGCGGTGGCGTAGCTCTCGATCACCAGGGCCTCCAGGCCCTTGATCATCACGCTGCGACACATCTTGATGGCGCTGGCCACGCCGACGCGCTCGGCCACGGGCGTGGCGTCCATGCCCCAGCCCGTCAGCACGGGCGCGAGCGCCGCCGCGCGGGCACCGCCCAGCAGCATGGGCACGCGGATGCCGTAGGGCGGCACCGAGGTCATGACGCCGGCTTCCACGTAGTACGCCCCGGCGCCGTCCACCAGCGCGGCAGCCTGCTGCTTGGTGCCGGGCGAAGCGGAATTCAGGTCCAGGAACAGCGCGCCGGTGCGCAGCAGCGGTGCGGCGGCCTGGGCCACGGTGAAGGTGCTGGAAGCCGTGACCGCGGAGATCACGAGATCGGCCTGCGCGCACAGCGCGGCCAGCGATTCGCATGCCGCCACGCCATGGGCCGCCGCGTGGGCGGACTCCGGCTCGCGGGTGGCCGGGGCGTCGAACTTCAGGTCCCAGGCGCCCACCCACTGCAGGCCCCGTTCGGCCGCGCGTGCGGCAAGCGCGGCGGCAAAGGTCTTGCCGACCTCGCCGTAGCCCACCAGGCCGACGCGCGCGATGGCCCCTTCGCTCATGTCCGGCCTCCTACTGACGCGGGATGTTGGCTTTTTCGATCACGCCGCTCCAGCGCCTGACGTCGGCCGCCAGGAGGGCCGCGGCCTGCTCGGGCGTGCCCGGCAGGGGATCGGCGTTGAGTTCTCGCAGGCGTTTCTGCAGATCGGGTGAGCCCAGGGCAGCGGCGATGGCGGCGTTGAGCTTCGCCACCACGTCGCGCGGCGTCCTGGCAGGCGCGGCGAAGCCGTTCCACGACGACGCCAGCAGGCCAGCCACGCCGCTTTCCACGGCGGTCGGCACATCGGGCAGCGCGGCCAGCCTGCGCTCTCCCGTGACCGCCAGCGCGCGCACCGCACCCGCGCTGATCTGGGGCAGCACCGGCCCGGTGATCTCCACCGCGACATCCACCTGCTGGCCCCGCAGCGCGTTGACCAGCGCCGGCGTTCCGTTGAACGGCACGACCTGGGCATCCAGGCCTGCGGTGCTCTTGAACAGCTCGGCCGTCAGGTGCTGCGTGCTGCCGATGTTGATGCTGCCGATGTTGAGTTTGCCGGGATGGGCCCGCGCCCAGGCCAGCAGGCTGGCCAGGTTCTGATGCGGTGAGCCGGCCGGCACCACGATCGCGATGCCGAAAGCGCTCAGCGTGGACACGGGCGCGAAATCCCTGAGCGTGTCATACGGCAGCGACTTGAACAGGCCGGCCGTGACCGCCGTGCCGCTGGACATCAGGAACAGCGTGTGCCCGTCAGGTTCGGCCTTGGCCACCGTCTCGGCCGCCACCACCCCACCCGCGCCGGGGCGGTTCTCGATCACGAAAGGTTGCCCCAGTCCTTCGGACACTTTCTGCGATACCGCGCGTGCGATCAGGTCGCCGGCACCGCCCGCAGCGAACGGCACCACCACGCGCACGGGTTTGGTGGGGTAATTCTGGGCCTGCGCGGCCAGGGGCCATGCCGACAGCGCCAGCACGGCGGCAACAAGGCGACGGCGACGGCGACGGAAGTGAAGCAACGGCATCGGTCAACCCACGAACTGGACAAGCCACAAGGAGATGGGCGGGAACAGCAGCAGCAGCGTGGTGCGGATCACGTCGCTGGCCAGGAACGGCATGACGCCGCGGTAGCTCTCGGCAATGGGCACGTCCTTGGCCATGCCGTTGACGACGTAGACGTTGAGCCCCACGGGCGGCGCCAGCAGGCCAAAGCCCACCGTCATGAGCACCATGATCCCGAACCAGATGGCGGTGGATTCCTGCGACATGCCGAAATCAAGGCCCATGATGACCGGGAAGAAGATGGGTATGGTCAGCAGGATCATGGACAGCTCGTCCATCACCGCGCCCAGCACCACGTAGAAGAGCAGGATGCCGGCCACCACCATCACCGGCGCTACGTTCCAGCCCTTGATCACCTCGGCCAGCTGCGCGGGCACCTGGGTCAGCGCGAGGGCGGTGTTCATCATGTCGGCGCCGATGAAGATCATGAAGATCATGGCACTGGTGGCGGCCGTGGAGAGAAAGCACCTGCCGACCTTCTGCAGCGTCAGCTCGCGCTTGAGCAGCGCCGCGACGAAAGTGGCGGCGGCCCCCACGCCCGCACCCTCGGTGGGCGTGAACAGGCCGCCATAGATGCCCCCGAAGACCACCAGGAACACCACGGCGATGGGCAGCACGCCCATCAGCGCCTGCAGCGACATGGTGGGCAGGTCGTCCTCATGGTCGGGTGCGTGGCCTGGCACCAGCCGCACATAGACCGCGATCGCGATCATGTAGCCCAGCATGGCGATGATGCCGGGGATGGTGGCCGCCGCGAACAGCTTGGCGATGTTCTGCTCGGTCAGGATGGCGTAGATCACCAGCGGCACCGATGGCGGTATCAGTATGCCTAGCGTGCCGCCGGCGGCCAGGGTGCCGGTGGACAGGCGGCCCGAGTAGCCGTGACGCTTCATCTCGGGCAGCGCCACCGAGGTGATGGTGGCCGCCGTGGCGATGGAGGAGCCGCAGATGGCGCCGAAGCCGGCACTGGCCATCACCGCCGCCATGGCCAGACCGCCCTTGAAGCGCGCCGTCAGCACGCTGGCGAACTGGAACAGCGCCTTGGAGATGCCGCCCTGGGTGGCGAAATTGCCCATCAGGATGAACAGCGGGATCACCGACAGGTCGTAGCTGGCGAAACGCGCGTAGGCCAGGCCGTTGAGGTTGTTGAGGAACGGCGGCAGGCCCACCTGGTAGAGATAGCCCCAGACGCCAGCCCCGAACATGGCGACGGCTATGGGCACCCGAACCACCATGAGCGCGAGCATGATGCCGAAGATCAGCAGGGCGATGGTGAGCGAGCTCATGCGCGCTCCTCCCGGGAGAAGCCGAACAGGCACTGCGCAAGGCCGATCACGCCGGTCAGCACCATGGGCGGCACCATGGCCGCGTAGACCACCCACTCGGGAAAGCCCAGCATCATGGTGGTGGTCTGCGACTGGTAGGCATTGAGCGCCCCCACGCCGGTGCGCCACGCCAGCGCCAGCAGCATCACCGCCAGCAGCAGCGCCCCGAAGCGGTCGAAGCCGGCGTTGACGCGCGCCGGCATGCGGCTGGTGAAGAAGTCCACGATGATGTTTTCCTGGCGCAGCTGGCACAAGGGCAAGAACAGCGCGATGGCCGCACCGGCCGCCACGGCGGTCAGCTCATAGTCACCGAGCAGCGTGGTGCCGATGGTGTTGCGGCCGATCAGGCTCGCGCAGGTGATCAGGGTGACCACCGTCAGCAGCAGGCCCGCCAGGATGGCGCAGACCTGTGCCAGGAGCGACAGTATCTTCAAGACTTCTCCCGTCCAAAAAAGAAGCCGATCCTCCCCAAGGCTGCCGGGAAGGATCGGCAGGGGTGGCGGCACGGGCAACGGCCCGAAACCGCCAGGGCGCTGCGATTATCGCGAATACTTCGCGATCAGCGCACGTGCCTCCGACACCAGCTTGGCGCCGTCGATGTTCTTGCCCTTCATCTCATTGATCCAGTCGGTCTCCACCGTGCTGGCGGTACGGCGCCAGCGCTGGGTCTCGGCCAGGTCCAGGGCCACGATGTTGTTCTTGGCCCTGACCGCGATGTCGTGCCCTTCCTTGTCGCCCGCATCCATGGCGCGGCCGAACATGGCGGCGGTCTCGATGCCGGAGTTCTTGTCGATGACCGCCTTCAGATCGGCTGGCAGCTTCTCGTACGCCGCCTTGTTCATCGAGAAGGCGAAGGTCTGGGTGTACAGGCCTTCCTTGCCGGCGAAGGTGGTGTGGTTCTTCACCAGCTCGGTCACCTTCAGCGAGGGCGTCACCTCCCAGGGGATGGTGGTACCGTCGATGGTGCCCTTGGACAGCGCGTCGGTCACGGCCGGCACGGGCATGCCCACGGGGGTGGCGCCCAGCTTGACCAGCATGTTGTTGATGATGCGCGAGCCGCCGCGCACCTTCATGCCGCGCAGCGCCTCGAGGCCGGTCACCGGCGTCTTGGTGTGGAACAGGCCGGGGCCATGGGTGTGCACGGCCAGCAGCTTGACGTCCTTGAACTCTTCGGCCGCGTACTTCTCGACGTACTCCTGCAGCGCGCGCGAGGAGGCCTCGGCCGAGCCGCTCATGAACGGCAGCTCGAACACCTCGGTCTTGGGGAAGCGGCCGGGCGTGTAGCCCAGCACGGTCCAGGTCAGGTCGACCACGCCGTCCTTGGCCTGGTCGAACAGCTGCGGGGGAGCGCCGCCCAGCTGCATGGCGTGGAACAGCTGGACCTTGATGCGGCCGCCCGATTCGGCTTCCACCTTCTGGGCCCAGGGCACCAGCGCCTTGGCGGGGATGGTGGCCTGCTGCGGCAGCATCTGGTGCAGGCGCAGGGTCACGGTCTGGGCAGCAACGCCAGTGGCCGCCAGGGTGGCCATGGCGGCCAGGCTCCAGGCCACGGTGCGACGGGTCACGAATTTCATGCTTGTCTCCTGTGTTGGGTGGGGGTCTTTGATCGACCTCGATGAACGCCAGCGGGGGCACTATGCAATGCACCCGCCTCCTGCGCAAGCGCAATTTCACTCACTTTGATATAGCAATTGCTTATGGCTATCCCTTTCCAGCCCATGGCTTTCAGCGCCTGCGGCGTATGAGTTTGACCGCCGGCCATGCCGGCGGCGCATGTTCGAGCGGGCGCCCGTCCAGCACTTCGCGTAGGTTGCGCTGGGCCAGGCGCGAGTGCTCGCGCATGATCGCCTCGGCCCGGGCGCCCTCGCGGCGCTCGATGGCATCGAGCACCTGGCGGTGCTGGTCCTGCGCCACCACCAGCATGTCGCGCGCCTTGGCCGAGTGGGCATGCACCACCACAAAGCCCGAAGGCGAGGCAAACGGCAGGCTCACCACCCGCTCCAGCTGCCGGCTGATGGTGGGGCTGTCGGCCATCTCGTACAGCAGCAGGTGGAACGCCTCGTTGAGCGCGACATAGGCCGAAAACCCCGGCTCGTCCAGCGCCGACGCCGCCAGCACCGCATCGATGCGGTCCAGGCAGGCCCGGGCGTCCGCCAGCACCACGTGCGGCGCGCCCCGCTCGGCCGCCAACCGGGCCAGCAGGCCCTCCAGCGTGCCCCGCAGCTCGATGGCGTCGGCCACATCCCGCTCGGAAAACGTCTTGACGCCGTAGCCGCCACCCGGCAGCGATTCCAGCAGGCCTTCCTGCTCCAGCCGCATCAGGGCAGCCCGGATCGGCGTGCGGGACACCCCGAGCCGCTCCACCAGCGCCAGTTCGGCGATGCGGGCCCCGCCGGGCAACTCCCCCGCCAGGATCAGCTCGCGCAGTTGCAGCAGTGCACGCACCTGGGCGCTTTCGCCGCCGGCAACCGCGACCGGATCGAGCAAGCCCAGCTCGTCGGACCCGTCACTCCCGGTCACACCTGTCTTTCTGGATGTCATGGATACTGAATGTATACAGAAAGCTCCGGAAACCGCCCTAGGCAAACCCCCTAGATCGGCAAAGGCACGCATCCTGTATCCAATGGCAGCACCAATTGATTCCATCTAAGATGCGAGCCGGCCTTTCAACAACACCTTGAGGAGATCCTTCATGAGCCTGCGAACCACCCCGCCCTTCCGCGCCGACCACGTCGGCAGCTTCCTGCGCCCGGCCTACCTGCTGCAGGCGCGCGAACAGAAGGCGCGTGGCGAGATCACCGCCAGCCAGCTGCGCGCGGTGGAAGACCAGGCGATCACCGAAATCGTCAAGTTCCAGCAGGACATCGGGCTGCAGAGCGTCACCGACGGCGAGTTCCGCCGCACCTTCTTCCACATCGACTTCCTGGAACAGCTGGGCGGCGTGGTGGCCGAGGTGCCGGCCAACCTCATCGTCAAGCACGCCGACGGCAGCGAACACCTGTCGCCGCCGGTGCTCAAGGTGGTGGACAAGGTGCGCCACGCCACCAACATCCAGCTGGCCGACTTCGAGTACCTGAAAAGCCAGGTGGCGGCTGGCAACACGCCCAAGGTCACCATCCCCTCGCCCACCATGCTGCATTTCCGCGGCGGGCGCGCCGGCATCAGCCGCGAGGCCTATCCCGAACTCGAGCCGGACTTCTACGACGACGTGGCGAAAGCCTACGGCGACGAGCTGCGATCGCTGGCCGACGCCGGCTGCACCTACGTGCAGATGGACGACACCAACCTGGCCTACCTGTGCGACGAGAAGATGCGCGAGGCGGCCCGCCAGCGCGGCGACGACCCCAACGAGCTGCCGCACCGCTACGCGAAGTTCATCAACAAGGTGGTGGCGCAGAAGCCCGCCGGCATGACGCTGGGCATGCACCTGTGCCGCGGCAACTTCCGCAGCACCCACGCCGCCGCCGGCAACTACGAGCCCGTGGCCGAGGCGCTGCTGGCCGAGATGGACCTGGACGCCTATTTCCTCGAATACGACGACGACCGCAGCGGCGACTTCCGCCCGCTGCGCTACCTGCCCAAGGGCAAGATCGTGGTGCTGGGCCTGGTGACCACCAAGTTCGGCCAGCTCGAGACCAAGGACGACCTCAAGCGCCGCATCGACGAGGCCGCCCGCTACGCGCCCATGGAACAGCTGTGCCTGTCGCCGCAGTGCGGCTTCTCCAGCACCGTGCACGGCAACAACATCGCCGTGGAAGACCAGCGCAAGAAGCTGCAGCTGGTGGTGGAGACGGCGCACGAGGTGTGGGGCACCGCCTGACGCCCGAGCCTTGAAAATCCTGCGCCAGCTCCCGGGCCTGCTGTGGCTTGCCACGGCGCTGCTGACGGCCCATCCCGCCACGGCGCAGGACGCGGCCGCCTCGGCGCCGGCCCGGCACTGGTCCACCGCGGCCCGGCACTCCGCCGGGATCGCGCCCGACCCCGTCCAGTGGGCCGACCAGGCCATCGTCCAGGTCTATGCCGCACCCACCTACGGCTGGCGCGGCCGGGTGGCCGTCCACCCCTGGATCATCTACAAGCGCCGGGGCGAGACCGCCTACACCCGCTACGACGTGATTGGCTGGCGCGCACCCGACGTGGTGCAGCGCGACTACGCCGTGCCCGACGGCCACTGGTACGGCTCGGTGCCGCAGCGGCTGGTGGACCACCGGGGTGACGGCGCCCAGGCCCTGATCCCCGACATCGAGGCCGCCGTGGCCAGCTACCCGTTCGCCAGCGAATACCGCAGCTATCCCGGCCCCAACAGCAACACCTTCCTGGCCCACATCGGCCGCGAGGTGCCGGCCCTGGGGCTGGACCTGCCCGCCAATGCCATCGGCAAGGACTACCGGCCGCTGAGCCGGCCGCTCGGCGTCTCGCCGTCTGGCGCCGGCGTCCAGCTGTCCCTGCTGGGGCTGCTGGGCCTGAGCGTCGGCTGGCAGGAGGGGCTGGAGATCAACCTGCTCGGGCTGAACTTCGGCATCGACGTCAATTCTCCCGGCCTGCGCCTGCCGTTCGTGGGCCGGCTGGGGCTGGACGACACCAGCACCTCGGGCCCGGTCAGTCCCCCGTGAAGCGGGGCACCCGCCGCTCGGCGAACGCGGCCCGCCCCTCGGCAAAGTCGCGGCTGGTCTTGGTCTGCGCCTCGCGCGCACGCCACAGCACCTCGCCGCCCTCGCCCAGCGCGATCTCGTTGAGCGTCAGCTTCATGCCCTGCACCGCCAGCGGCGCCAGCGCGGCCACGTTGTCAGCCCAGTCCTGCACCGCCTCGGCCATCCCGGTGGCGGGCAGCAGGCGGTCGAGAAAGCCCATGGCCAGCAGGTCGCGGTCGTCCACCGGCCGGGCCGTCAGGAACAGCTGGCGCGCGGCACCCAGGCCCAGGCGGGCGACGTAGCGCTTCATGCCGCTGGGGTAGTAGTGCAGGCCCAGCGCGGCGGCGGGCATGCGCAGCTGCATGCCCGCCACGCCGAAGCGGAAATCGCAGGCCAGCGCGAGATCGGTCGCGCCGCCGTAGACACTGCCGGTGAGCGCGCACAACGTGGGCACGGGCAGCGCGGCCAGCGCATCGGGCACCACCTCGAACGGCATGGCGCCGGTGTTGCCGGCGGCGTCGAACTCGCCCACGTGGTAGCCCGCGCTGAACACGGGGTTGGGCTGGTTGGGCTCGGCCGTGAGCACCAGGGCGTGGATCGCGGGGGTGCGGCGCACCGTGTCGAAGTGGGCCAGCAGCGCCTGCAGGTCTTCGTCCTGCAGTCGGTTGCGGTGCGTCGGGCGGTTGAGGGTGAGGGTTGCCACGCCACCCTCGATGCGCAGCAGCGGTGGCGTGCTCATTGGACAATCTCCGTGCTTCGCACTGCGGTGCGAGCTTGCTTGGGGCGGCCCGGCGCGGCGCTCATGCCAGTCCCTTGGGCGCCTGCCGGAGGCCGAACACGGGGTAGCGTCGCCACTCGGGTTCGGCCTGACGGCGGCCGTGGTGGTAGATGAAGTCCAGCACGCGTGCGGCATCGTCCAGGCGCGATGGGTCTTCGGTGGCCCAGGCGTCGAAACGCGCGCGCAGGCCGGGCTCGTCGCGCAGCATGGCCTCGGCGGTGTCCTCGAACACGTAGTCCGAGTAGTGCTCCTTGCGCTCCAGCACGCTGTCGAAGAAGCCCCAGCGGAACCAGCTGTCATGCGCCAGCGGCTCCAGCGTCTCGACCGCGAAGCGCGCCAGCGGCTGGTCCAGCGACACCCAGACGTCGCCCGCGCGCGCGGTGATGGTTTCCTCGTGCGTGCTCAGCTCGACCTCGTCGTGGAAACTGCAGCCCTCGTACGGCACGGGCCGGGTGCTCACCCGCTCGATGCGGTGCACGCGCGCGGCCAGGGTCTCGTCGGCCACTAGCCGTTGCAGCACGACGCCATTCCAGGCCAGACGCTCAATGGCTTCGCGCCAGGCCTGCGGGATCAGGTAGCCGGCCATGGCCTCCACGCGGTCGGTGACCACCGCGTGGTGGTAGTGGGCGATGTCGCGCTCCCAGGGGCGGCTGCGGTCGTAGGCCAGGCGCTGGTAACGGCCGATGCGGCTGGGCGAGCGCACGGCCTCGTAGCCGGCAAAGCGCAGCGGCGTGGGCCGCTCGAAGTCGATCGCCCAGCGCACCGGCCAGTGTGCGGGCCGCTGGACGCGGGCCTGCTGGCGCAGGGCACGGATCTCGTCGCCGTGTGCGACCAGCCAGTCCAGGCACACCTCCACCAGCGCGCGCATGGCGGCCTGGCGGTCGGCGTAGGGCTTGAGCATGTGGCTCTCGGGCATGAAGCCCAGGGTGTGGTGCAGCGCCGCGTAGCCGGTGGAAAAGCGCGGGGTTTCCAGGAAGTCGGCGATGCCGTCATCTGGCGTCTCGGCCACCGGGTTCACGTAGGGACAGGTAGGCCAGCCGCGCCCGCGCATGCCGCCGTAGATGGCCGGCAGCAAGGTGTCGCGCAGGTAGCTGCCCAGGGCGCCGCCCAGCTTGTCGGGCTGGGTGGGGATCAGCGTCATGGTGTACGCATAGTCCGCACCGTTGGAAGTGTGCGTGTCCACCATCAGGTCCGGGCTCCAGGCCGCGAAGAAGCGGTTGAAGGCCTGGGCCGCGAGGCTGTCGCACTTGATGAAGTCGCGGTTGAGGTCGAGGTGGCGGTCGTTGCCCCGGAAGCCGAAGGCCTCGGGCCCGAGCTGGTTGGCGCGCGAGGTGTCCGCGCGGTTGCGGCAGCCGTCCACGTTGTAGACCGGGATGAACAGGAACACCGCGCGCCCCAGCGCGGCACGGCGCTCGGGCTGGGTGCAGAAATCGCGCACCAGCGCCATGCAGGCGTCGATGCCCTCGGGCTCGCCCGGGTGTATGCCGTTGTTGTTGAAGAACACCGGCCGACCCTGCGCCAGCAGGGTCTCGCGGTCGAATTCGCCATCGGCGGTGACCACGCCGGCATGGATCGGCTGCCCGCCATCGGAGGTGCCGATGGTGAAGAAGCGCAACGCCTGCGGGAAGTCGCGCGCCAGGCGATCGTAGAAGGCGATGCAGGCCTCCCAGGTGGTGGTCTGGTTGCCGTTGCCCTGTTCGAAGGGTGTGAGGTGGTCGCGGGTCATGGCCCGCATTGTCACCCGCTCAGGCCAGGCCCAGCAGCCGCACCGCGTTGCCCTTGAGGATGCCGGGCATGACCTCGGGCTTGAAGCCCGCGACCTCGAAATCCTTCATCCAGCGCTCGGGGGTGATGAGCGGGTAATCGCTGCCGAACAGCACCCGGTCCTTGAGCAGCGTGTTGGCGTACTGCACCAGCTGCTTGGGAAAGTACTTGGGGCTCCAGCCGCTGAGGTCGATCCAGACATTCGGCTTGTGGGTGGCCACGCTCAGCGCCTCGTCCTGCCACGGAAAGCTCGGGTGCGCCATCACGATCTGCATGTCGGGGAAGTCGATGGCGACGTCGTCCAGATGCATGGGGTTGCTGTACTCCAGCCGCAGGCCGCCGCCGCAGCGCATGCCGCTGCCGATGCCGCTGTGGCCGGTGTGGAAGATGGCCGGCAGCTTGTGCGCGTTGATCACCTCGTAGATCGGCCAGGCCATCTTGTCGTAGGGGTGGTAGCCCTGCAC
>CAMLQP010000020.1 GCA_946482115.1 uncultured Comamonadaceae bacterium | reverse complement strand
CGCCCTTGCTGCGCACATAACCCCAGGCGGCCAGATAGGCCATGCGGCCGTTGCCGCCGGTCTTGGGGTTGACCACCACGACCTGCACGCCGGGTTTGACCAGGTCGTCCCAGTCCTTGATGCCTTTGGGGTTGCCGTTGCGCACCAGGAACAGCATGGTGGAGGTGGTGGGCGCGGCCGCGTTCGGGAATTTCTGGCGCCAGTCCTTGGCCACCACGCCCTTGTCGGCCAGGAAGTCGATGTCGGTGGTGGTGTTGAAGGTCACCACGTCGGCGTCCAGGCCGTCGGCCACGGCACGCGCCTGGGCGCTGGAGCCGGCGTGCGACTGGTCAATCTTGATGTCCTTGCCGCTGGTCTTCTTGACATGGGCCACGTAGGCCACGTTGATGTCCTTGTAGAACTCGCGCGCCACGTCGTAGGAGACGTTGAGCAGGGTGGTCTGGGCCGAAGCGGCCGAGGCAAGGGCCAGGGCAACGGCGCCCAGGGCGAGCTTGAGGGTGTGTTTCATGCGGACAACTCCAGAACATTGGAAGACTTGGCCCGCAGTGTGCGGGGCAGTCTTAAAAATACAAACGACTTTGTTTTTCTGTTCTTATTCTTTTCAGGAATAAAGAAGTCAGGCAGCCAGGGCGGGCTGTGGCGTCAGCGATTGCAGCAGCGCCAGGCCCAGCGGCCACTCGCCGTGGCCGGAATCCACGTTGATGTGGCCCGCTGCCGGCACCCGCACGAACTCGCTGCGCCAGGCCCGGGCGTAGGCGCCGGCCAGCCGCACCGGGCAGTAGGGGTCGTTGTCGCTGGCCACCAGGATGCTGCGGTAGGGCAGTGGCTGGTAGGGCACGGGCGCGAAGCCGGCCAACACGCCGCGACGCTCGGGGTCGGCCGGCGCCACCAGAAGTGCACCTTGTATGCGTGCACTCACATCGTCGGAGAGGTTCGTGGCGGTGATGCAGCCCAGACTGTGCGCCACCACCACCACTGGGCCGGGCGCTGCCAGGATGGTTTCGGACAGACGCTCGACCCAGGCCTTGCGGCGCGGCTGCACCCAATCGTCCTGCTCCACGCGCACCGCGTTGGGCAGGCGCTCGGCCCACAGGCTTTGCCAGTGGCCGGGGCCGGAGTTGCGCCAGCCGGGGACGATGACGACGGTCATTTGCGGCTGTAGATCTGGTCGAACACGCCGCCGTCGGCGAAGTGCACCTTGGCCGCCTGGTCCCAGCCGCCGAAGGCGTCCTTGATCTTGAACAGGTTGAGCTTGGGCAGCTGCTTGGCGTACTTGGCCTGGGCCTTGGCCGAGGTGGGGCGGTAGAAATGCTTGCCGATGATGTCCTGCGCTTCCTCGGTGTAGAGGAATTTCAGGTATTCCTCGGCCACGGCGCGGGTGCCCTTCTTGTCGACGTTCTTGTCGACCACGGTCACGGCCGGCTCGGCCAGGATGGACAGCGAGGGGTAGACGAAGTCCACCTTGTTGCCGAACTCCTTCTCCAGCAGGTAGGCCTCGTTTTCCCAGGAGATGAACACGTCGCCCTGGGCGCGCTGGGCAAAGGTGATGGACGAGCCGCGCGCGCCCGAATCGAGCACGGGCACGTTGGCGTAGAGCTTGGCCACGAACTCCTGGGCCTTGGCCTCGCTGCCGTACTTGCGCTTGGCGAATTCCCAGGCGGCCAGGTAGTTCCAGCGCGCGCCGCCCGAGGTCTTGGGGTTGGGCGTGATGACTTTCACGTCGGGGCGGATCAGGTCGTCCCAGTCCTTGATGTTCTTGGGGTTGCCGGCGCGGGTCACCAGCACGATGGTGGAGGTGTAGGGCGAGCTGTTGAGCGGCAGGCGCTTCTGCCAGTCTTTCGGAATCCAGTTGCCGTTGGTGTGCAGCGCGTCGGTGTCACCGGCCAGGGCCAGGGTGGCGACGTCGGCGTCCAGGCCGTCGATGATGGAGCGCGCCTGGCGGCCCGAACCGCCGTGCGACTGCTTGATGGTCACGTCCTGGCCGGTCTTGGCCTTCCAGTGCTTGGCGAAGGCGGCGTTGTATTCGACGTAGAGCTCGCGCGTCGGGTCGTAGGAGACGTTGAGCAGGGTGACGGGCTGCTGCGCGGCGGCGCCAAAGGTAGCCAGGCCCAGGGTGGCGGCGCCCAGCAGGCTGATGAGTTGGCGGCGGTTCTTCATGGTCGTGTCCTCGGAAAGTGAACGGGTGAGGCCCGCATCTTCCGAGTCACGCAACCAAACTCAAACCAATACGTTTTTGTTTCTAAATAACCAAAACGTCTTTGAGAAAAAACCGCACGGGATAAGGCGCGGGCCTCAGCCCAGCGGGCCGGGGCGCACCGTGTCCAGTGGCAGCCGCGCCACTTCCTGCAGCAGCAGGGCCAACTGGCGCCCCGCCGCATCGAGCAGCGCGCGGCCTTTTTCGGCCGTGGCGGCGGCGGCGTTGCCGGCCGCGCCCTCGGGGTTGTAGTCCTGCATCATCCAGCCCAGCTTGGCGCTTTTGCCGTCGCCCAGCAGCGGGTGGTGCGGCGCGCGCGCCTGCGAGGCCGAGGCGAAATGCCGCGCCTGCGCCATGTCCACGCCAGCGGGCTGCAGGGCCAGCATCAGGCAGGTCTCGATGTCGCCCGCGTGCACGCCGAAGCGGTGTTCCTCAGGGGGGAACAGCGACGTGACCGCCTCGCCCAGCGGCAGGTTGTACCAGCTGCAGCCGTAGACGATGAGGCCGTGGCGGGCGCGCAGCTCGCGCGCGACGATGTCCATGGGCGCCACGTGGCCGCCGTGGGCGTTGAACAGCACGAGCTTTTTCACGCCGGCGCGCGCCACGCCGGCGCCGATCTCGGTCCACAGCGCGATCAGCGTCGCCGGGCTCAGGCTCAGCGTACCGGCAAAGGCCGTGTGTTCAGGCGACAGGCCCACGGCCTGGGTCGGCAGCACCAGCACGCTGGCCTCGGGCGGCAGGTGGCCCAGCGCTTCGCGCAGGATGCCGTCGGCCAGCACCGTGTCCACGCCCAGCGGCAGGTGCGGCCCGTGCTGCTCGGTGGCGGCAACGGGTAGCACGGCCACGGTGGACGCCGGGTCCAGCGCAGCGAAATCGGTGGTCTTGAGGTCGGCCCAGTGACGCACGGGGGTGTTCATGCGTGCATCTTAAGGGGCTGTTGCAGAATCGGCGCATGACCCAAGACCTCTTCCGCCAGGACGCCACGCTGACGACTTGCGAGGCCACCGTCACCGCCATCACCGACCAGGGCATCGTGCTTGACCGCACCGTGTTCTACCCGCTGGGTGGCGGCCAGGCTGGCGACACGGGAGTGCTGGTGCGCGCCGACGGCCGCGAGATCGCGGTGGCGGACACGCGCAAGTTCAAGAATGCCGCTGGCGAGCCCACCGCCGACATCGCACATGTGCCGGCCGCCGGGGTGGGCGACCTGGCCGTGGGCGAGCGCGTGACGGCCCGCATCGACGGGGCGCGCCGCCACCGGCTGATGCGTTTCCACACCGCGACGCACCTGCTGTGCCACCTGGTGCCGCATCCGGTCAACGGCTGCTCCATCACGCCCGACTACGCGCGGCTGGATTTCCACATGACCGATCCGCTGGACAAGGACGCGCTGAGCGCCGGCATCGCGGCGCTGGTGGCGGCTGCCCACCCGGTGACCGTGGGCGCCATCACCGACGCCGAGCTGGACGCGAACCCGGCGCTGGTGAAAAGCATGAGCGTTCTGCCGCCGCGTGGCACGGGCACGGTGCGCACCATACGCGTGGGCGGCCCGGACGGCGCGGTGCCGATCGACTACCAACCCTGCGGCGGCACCCACGTGGCCAACACGGCCGAGATCGGCGCGGTGGTGGTGACGAAGATCGAGAAGAAGTCCGCCACCACGCGGCGCGTGGTGCTGGGTTTCGCGGACTGAGCCCCGGCACCCGATCAGCCCCACCCGATCAGCGTTCGCGCAGGGCCTCCCGCGCCCGGTTCAGCGGCTTGAGCAGGTAGCTCAGGATGGACTTGCTGCCGGTGTGGATGTCTGCCGTGGCGATCATGCCGGGGAAGATGGCGAACTCGCGGCCGGCCTTGTTGACCAGCTTGTCGGAATCGGTGCGCACGAACACGCGGTAGTAGTAGGTGTCGCGCTTGACCTCGTCCTGGATGGTGTCGGGCGATATGGTGGTGACCCGGCCTTCCAGGCCGCCATAGATGGCGTAGTCGTAGGCCGTGACCTTGACGACGGCGCGCTGGCCCGGGTGGATGAAGGCCACGTCGCGCGGGGCGATGCGGGCCTCGACCAGCAGCTGGTCCTCCACCGGCACGATCTCCATCACCTTGCCGTTGGGCGGCACCACGCCCCCGACGGTGGTGACCTCCACGTTCTTGACCACCCCCTTGACCGGCGACTGCAGGGTGGACCGGGTGAGAGCGTCCGCGCGGCCGCGCGACACCGCCTGCTGCGCCTCGACCTCGGCGTTGGCCTTGGCGAGCTCCTCACGCGCCTTGACGAGGTACTGGCTGCGCAGGTCGGTCAGCTTGATCTGCAGCTCGTTGGCCTGGCGCTGCAGGCGCAGCACCTCCACGTTGCTGGCGGCGCCTTCCTTGGCCAGCATCGAGGTCATGCGGTACTCCTTTTGCACCAGGGCCAGGGCCTCGGTCAGGCCGGCCGTGCTTTCGCTCAGGCTGCGCCGGCGCGATTCGTACAGGGCGGTCTCGCTGCGCATCAGGTCGGGCTCCGCCATCACCTCGGCCGGGAACTTCAGCGGCCCGCCGTCCACCTCGGCGCGCAGCCGGGCGGCCGTCGCCAGCGCGGCCCGCATGCGGGAGGCACTCTCGCCCAGCGTCGACTCCGCGCGGGTGCGGTCCAGCTGGGCCAGCACCTGGCCGGCCTCGACAAGGTCGCCCTCGCGCACCCGCAGCTCGGTCAATATGCCGCCCTCGAGCGACTGGATGAACTGCTCGCGCGAGCTGGGCACGACCTTGCCCGTGCCGGTGGTGACCTCGTCCAGCTCGAACAGGCTGGCCCATGTCAGCAGCCCCACCAGGGCTGCCAGGGTGACCCAGATCACCAGCGTGCTGCGCGGCATGCGCTCGTCGTGCGCGGCCAGTGCCTGCCGGCCGGCCCGCGCGGGCAGCAACGCCCTGCCGGGCTGGCCCTGGGGGGTGAGTGCGGGGGTTTTCATGCGCTGGCTCCCTTGTCGGACTGTTCCTCCCGCGCGACCTGCGCGGGCTCGACCACCGGCACCGGCGCGGCGCGGCGGCTCAGCACCCGGGCCTTGGGCCCGTCCAGCGCCACCCGGCCCTGGTCCAGCACCACCACCCGGTCCACCCACTGCAGCACGGCGGGCCGGTGCGTGCACACCACCAGCGTGCGCTGGGCCAGCCAGGGGCCCATCTTGTCGATCAGCGCGCGCTCGGAGACGTCGTCCATCCACGCGGTGGGCTCATCGAGCAGCAGCACGTGGGGCTCGCGGATCACGGTGCGCGCCAGCAGCAGCATCTGCTTCTGGCCGCCCGAGAGACCCCGCCCGCCTTCGAGGATCATGTGCTCCAGCCCGTCGGGCAGGGCGTTGATGTAGGCCAGCGCGCCCGTCAGGTCCAGGGCGCGCAGGATGTCCTCGTCGCGCGCGTGGGGCAGGCCCAGCGTGAGGTTGTCGCGGATCGAGCCGTGGAACAGGTTGGCCGTCTGGCTCAGCAGCACGACATCGCGCCGCACGTCGGTGGGATCGATGTCGGACAGTCGCAGCTTGTCCAGCAGCACGGCGCCGTCGGCGGGCCGGTACAGCCCGGACAGGATTTGTAGCAGGGTGGACTTGCCCGCGCCGTTGCGCCCCAGCAGGGCCAGGCGCTCGCCCGCGCGGATGTCGAGCTTGGCGATGTCCAGCGTGGGCCGAGGTACGTTGCCGCCGTAGCGGAAGGTGACGCCGGACAGGCTGTACTCGCCGCGCAGCACCGCCCGGTGCACGCGCCGCTCCTGCTCGGGATGGTCGACCGGCTTCTGCATCAGCTGGTTGAGCCCGTCGCGCGCCACCTTGGCCGACTGCCAGCGCGCCAGGATGGCCGTGACCTGACCCAGCGGGGCGACCATGCGCGAGGCCAGCATGGAACTGGCCACCAGCACCCCCATGGACATGTCGCCGGACATCACCTTGTAGGACCCCACCAGCACCACCGTGGCGTAGACCAGGGTCTGCACCTCCTGGGTCCAGTTGGTCAGCAGCGAGGTGACCATGCGCTGCTTCATGCCGATGGTGGACATCACCGCGTTGACGTGGTTCCACTGGTTCTGGAAGCGCGATTCCGCCCGCAGCGTCTTGATGTCGTCGATGCCCTGCACGGCCTCCACCAGCATGGCGTTGCGCAGGGCCCCTTCGCGCATGCCCTCCTTGGACAGCCGCGCGAGCACCGGCTGCACCAGCACGCCGGGCACCACCAGCAGGACGATGAAGCCCAGCGGCACCGCCATCAGGGCCGGCGAACCGCTGATCCACCACATCACGAACAGGAACAGCAGGAAGAACGGCAGGTCGGCCAGGGCCGCCACCGTGGTGGACGTGACCAGCTCGCGCACCTGCTCCAGCTCGCGCAGCTGCGAGATGAAGCTGCCGGTGGACTCCACCCGCGCCTCGCTGCGGATGCGCAGCGCGTGACCGAACACGCGGTCGGAGATGCGCAGGTCCGCGCGCTTGCCCACCATGTCGGACACCTTGGTGCGCAGCACCCGCATCACGAAGGCGAAGGTCAGGGCAACCAGCATGCCGCCGTACAGCACCCACAGCGTGGGCTCGGACTGGGCTGGTATGACGCGGTCGTACACCTGCATGGTGAACAGCATGGCCGCCAGCGTCAGCACGTTGGCCACCAGCGACGCCAGCATGACGTCGCCGTAGCGTGGCCACTCCTTGAGGACCAGGGACCAGAACCAGTCGGGCTGGTAGGGCTTGATGTATTCGTCGACCCGCGCATCGGGCACCGAGCCCACCGGCTTGGCCAGCAGGACGCGGCGCAGGCGCGGCTCAAGGTCGGCCAGCGCCACCTGCGTCACCAGGCCGCCGTCGCCGCTCAGCCGCAGGCTCACCCGCCCGTCGGAACCGGCCTGTTCGATGACGGCCACGCCGCCTTCGCCGAGGTCGGCGACCAGGGGCAGGCGCCAGGGGTCGAGCATGGCTTCGGAAAACTGGTCGAACACCACGCTCAGCCCCATCTGGCGGGCCATGCGGTCGATCAGCACGTCCAGGGGCACGTCTCCGGCGAGCCAGTTGACGTCCACCTTGACGCGTTCCTTGGAGGCGTCAAGGCCGTAGTGGCGGGCCACCTGCCACAGGGCGTCCAGCCACGACTCGACCACCGTCCGGCCCGAACCGGCAACGGCGCCCGGCCCGCCCACGCCCGCCGGCACGGTGGCGGCGGCATCACCCTGCGGTTCTTCCCGCGGTTCTTCTCTGACTGCTGCATCCATGGTCGTTCCCTTTTCACCGGGCCTCGGCCGGGGAACCGGCCAGGCCTTGTCGTTCGCTGCCGGAGGGCTGCGGCTCCGCCACGCCCAGCACCTCGCGCGCCAGGCCGGCCGCCACCAGGTAGCTCACCTGGGTCAGCCAGAAGTCGTGGCGGCTGTTCACCAGGTCCTGCTCGGCCTGGCCGATTTCCTGCTCGGCGTTGAGCAGGTCCAGCGCGGTGCGGCTGCCCAGGGACAGGTACTGCTCGCGGTACAGCGAGCGGGTCGAACCCATGCTGCGCGAGCGCCGCTCCAGCATGGTGGTGCGCTCGCGCAGGCTGGCGGCCTGCAGCTGCAGGCTGCGCTGGCGGTCTTCGGCCTCCAGGCGGGTGGTGTCGAGCAGGGCGCCGGCGGCCTCCAGTGCGCTGGCGCCGGCGCGCTCGGCGGCCTGTGCCTGCCCGCCCTGGTACAGCGAGCTGTTCAGCGTCAGGTAGACCCCCCGGTCGGTCTTGCGCGCCGTGCCCGTGGCGCCGAGGTTGCGGGCCAGCTCGGCCTGCAACGCCAGCGTGGGGTAGCGCTGCGCCTTGGCGCTGTCCAGCCGCGCCTGCGCGTCGTCGCGGTCGGCCCGGGCGGCCTGGGCGGCCGGCAGTTCGTTCCAGTAGGCCGGCGGGCGCTGCAGCGCCTGGTCCAGCAGCGCCTGCGGCGCGGGCTCGGCGGTGCCGGCCACCGGCGTGCCGCCCAGCAGGGCCTGCAGCCGGCTGCGCCACTGGTCCTGCTGGGCCCGCCAGTTCATGCGTGCGGCCTCGGCGGCCTCCAGCCGCGAGCGGGCCTGGATCGGGTCGGTGCGGGAGCTGGCCCCCGCCTCGGCACGCCTTTCGGTGATGCGCACGATGTCGCGCAGCACCACCATCTGCTCGTCGGCAATGCGCTCCAGCGCCTGGTTGCGGTGCAGCTCCACCTGGGCCTGGGCGGCCAGCTCGATCACGCTGTCGACCTCCTTGCGCAGCAGCGCCTGCTGCCGGGCCACCCCCGCCTCGGCGCTGCGCACGCTGGCGTCGACCTTGCCGAAGTCGTAGATCATCTGCGTGGCGCTGACCGTGGCCCGGCGTGCGCCGCCGCCCTGCCCGGACTGGCTGCCGGCCGTCACGCCGGCCTGCACCTGGGGGTAGTAGCCGGCCTTGGCGCCGTCCACGCCATGGACCTGCTGCTCCACCGCGGCCTGCGCCATCCGCACCGACGGCTTCGCCCGCGCGGCGGCGCGCACCGTCTCGAGCCAGGGGATGGTGGGGCTGACCGTGGCGCTGGCCAGGGCAGGCCCCGGAGCGGGCGCGGCGGGCGCCGCGCCCTGCGCCCACGACAGACAGGGAGCCAGGCACAGGGCCCCCACCAGTGCGGATGACGGCCATCCGGATGCGCGGGGGCGCGCCGTGGTGGCGCGTGATTGAAACGTCATGAAATCTCTCCCTGAAGGCGGGCCCTTTGGCGATGCGCGGGCCTTGTGTTCTCGCACGGTCACCAGGGCCGTGCGGGTGGACTGTAAGGGCTGGAAGAAGCTTCGGAAATGTCTCTGACAATAGTTAAAGATGTGCGGGCTCCACGGCCCGCAGGTGCTTGCGGTAGGCGACATAACCCGACAGGTAATGTTCGACGTCGTCGATGCGGACCCGGAACCCGTGGTGGCGGATGAAGAAGCCGTGCACGATGCGCGCCGGGTTCTTGAAGTACATGGCCAGCTCGGGCCAGAAGAAGCCGTTGGCCAGGTAGCGGGCGCGAAAGGCCAGCGCGCGCCCGAACTTCTCCAGGTCGAAACCGTCGAGCAGGTGGCTCTGCGCGGGGTCGGCCTGCAGCCGCCCGATCATGGTCTGCGCCGCCATCATCAGCTCCAGCAGCGTGGGGAAGGTGGTGATGCGCTCGAGCACGAAGTCGAGGTGGCCGCGCACGTTGTCCAGGCCGAAGCGGAAATAGCGCTCCAGCGGGCGGTGCAGGGTGAGTTCGTTGACGCAGTAGCTCAGCCAGTGGTCGTGCGCGCGCCAGTGCTCGGCGGCGATGAAGTGGTCGAACGCCTTCTCGACCGCCGCGAGCCAGCGAGGGTCCCGCGTCAGCCCGTACAGGCGCATCAGGCCGAATGCGGCCTCGCCGTCGTAATAGATGATGCGGTGCTCGGCCTTGAGCGCGAGCGTGGGGTGGTGCAGCACGTGCACGAAGCGGCCGCTGGCCGGGTCCTGCATGCGCAGCATGCCCAGGGCCAGCTGCTCCATCAGCGGCAGGTGCCGCCGGTCGCCGGTGAGCTCGGCGTGCTTGACCAGGGCCAGCAGGCACACGGCGTTGCCCCCGAGCTTGATCTCGTCGCCGGTGTCCACCAGGTAGGCCACGGTGCTGCCGTCGTCCAGCACGTGGCGCTGGATGAGGTGCGTGACCAGGTGGTCCAGCGCGCGGTCGATGGCGGCGCGCTCCTCGGCGCGGCCGGTCACTTCCCAGCCTTCGAGCAGCGCGTAGGTGGAGCTCGCGTGGCGCAGCGTGTTGTAGTGGCCGATCGGGCGGTCGAAGCAGGGGAACCAGCCATAGTGGTAGCGGCCGTCGGCCTGGACCTGGCGCGCCAGATAGCCGGTCGAGCGCTCGACCAGGGTGGTGACGTCGGCCTCGCCCCAGTCGGGCAGGCGGCGGTGGCCGGCGAAGCGGCCGGCATGTTCGATGACGTGGGTCCCGGCACCGTCGTCGAAGACCGCGCGGGTGCGGAAGGTCCAGACCGGATCGGCGTCGGCCGCGGGCCAGACCAGCCCGTGGCCGAACCGGCGTGTGCCGTAGGCCTTGAGGTTGACCGCGTTGGGCGCGCAGACCGGCACCCGGTTGTCGTAGAGCAGCGCGTTGGCGCCGATCTCGGCGGGCAGCACGGCCTCGGCCAGATCGGCGCCGAAGGCGATGCCCTGGCTGAAGTAGTTGCGCTTGGTGCGCGACCAGCGCGCCTTGAGTTCGCCCCAGGTGGTGGGTGACAGCGTGTCCAGCACATCCACCCGCAGCCACAGCGGCGGCGCCATGCCGCGCGCGAGCCGGCGTTCCAGGGCCTGGGCGCCGAGCCGCCAGGCACTGTCCCAGTCGGGGCCGCGCGCGATTTCCACGTGGGCCCGTTCGCGCCCGCTGGAGACCGAGAAGAACAGGGTGCACGCGGTATCGCCCGTCGGCACCGCCCCGATGGCCTGCCACAGCGGCAGGCAGGCCGGCCGCGCGCGCGCCAGCATCTGACTCAAGCCCATGGTTCCTCACTCCCTGAAAGCCGGGGAGCGTAGGTTCAAGGCATTCTTAAGTCAAAAAGTGTGATCCGCGAGTTGACAATTGGCGCCCGCGGCTCAGGCATACATCCAGCGGCGCGACCAGGGCAGCGTGTCCGCATGCTGGCCGGCGCGCCGGCACACCACCTGGTAGAGCGAGATCTCGTCGTGCTCGAAGGCCCACTGGCAGCCGGCCAGGTAGATGCGCCAGATGCGCCAGCGCTTCTCGTCCACCATGGCGCGCAGCACGTCCGAACGGGCCTCGAAGGCCTGCGACCAGCACTGCAGCGTGCGCGCGTAGTGGCGGCGCAGGCTCTCCACGTCCAGCGTCTCCAGGCCGCCCTGCTGCATCGCCCGCAGCACGGTGGCAATGTGGGGCAGCTCGCCGTCCGGAAACACGTAGCGGTCGATGAAGCGGCCGCCGCCGTGGCGCGTCTCGCCGTCGCCGGGGTCGGTGGAGGTGATGCCGTGGTTGAGCGCCCAGCCGTCGGGCCCCAGCAGGTCGTGGATGCGGCGGAAGTAGCCGTTCAGGTGCTTGAGCCCCACGTGCTCGAACATGCCCACGCTGGTGATGCGGTCGAAGTGGCCGGTGACGTCGCGGTAATCCTGCAGCCGGATGTCGACGCGGTCCTCCAGGCCGGCGGCACGCACGCGCTCGCGCGCCAGGTCGTGCTGGTGCTGCGACAGCGTGATGCCCACGCAGCGGGCCCCGAACTGCTGCGCCGCGCGCATCACCAGCGCGCCCCAGCCGCAGCCGATGTCCAGCAACGTCTGCCCCGGCTGCAGCCGCACCTTGGTCAGGATGTGGTCGATCTTCTTCTGCTGCGCCTGCTCCAGCGTCTCGTCGCCGTTCTCGAAGTAGGCGCACGAATAGACCATGGCCGGATCGAGCCACTGGGCGTAGAAGTCGTTGGAGACGTCGTAGTGGTACTGGATGGCCTCGCGGTCGCTGTGCCGGGTGTGGTGGTGGCTGTGGGCGATGCGCTGGGCCGCGCGCGCGAGCAGGCCGGGCTCGTCGCCATCGGCGGATTCGGCCAGGCGGTGGGCCACCGCCAGCACATCCTCCAGCGAACCGCTGACATCGAGCAGCCCCTCCACGTAGGCCTCGCCCAGGGTTTCCAGCGTGGGCGCCAGCAGCATGGGAACGGCCGCCGCGTGACGCACCGTCAGCTCCACGGCGGGCTGCTCGAACTCGCCCAGGTCCAGCGCCGGGGCCTGTTCGGCCCGGGCGCCGCCGGTGGCCCAGCGCAGCCGCACGGGCAGGTTGAAACGCTGGCGCAGGCGCTGCGCCCAGGCCGCAAGGGCTTTTTCGGGAAAAATCATGCGCAAAGACCTCCGCAAGGCATGTTGGGCGGTGGGGTGGGCTTTGTGAAGACCATGCCGGCTATCGTCGGCATTGAAATCGTTTATACCCACCCCTGGCCCGCTTGCCAACCCTGGAACTTTGCGCGGTGTAACACCGTCTGACCGGCTCTCCCTCGTCTCGCCCGTGAACAATCCCCCCTCCGCCACCCGCCGTCTCGCGGCCTTCGCGCTCGCCGCGGCAGCGCTCGCCCCCGCCGTCCAGGCCCAGACCGGCGCCACCGTGCGCACCGACCAGGTCCGTGCCGAACTGCTGGCGCATGCGCCCCAGGGCGTGGCCGCCGGCCGCACCGTCTGGGTCGGCCTGCAGATCACCCACGCCAAGGATTGGCACACCTACTGGAAGAACCCCGGCGACTCCGGCCTGCCCACCCAGCTGGACTGGCAGCTGCCCGCCGGCGTGACGGCCGGCGACATCCAGTGGCCGGCGCCCAAGAAATTCCCCATCGGGCACCTGGCCAACTACGGCTACGAGAGCACGGTGCTGCTGCCGGTGCCGCTGACCCTGGCACCGAACTACGCCGGCGGCCCGCTGGACGTGAAGCTGCAGGCCAGCTGGCTGGTCTGCCGCAAGGAGTGCATCCCCGAAGAAGGCAGCTTCTCGCTGCGCGTGGGCGATGGCGCCAACGCCTCGGCGGCGTTCGCCGACGCGGCCTCGCGCGCGCCGCGTGCCCAGGCCGCGGGCGCCGGCAGCCATGTCGCCCCGCAGGCCCGGTCGCTCCAGGTCCGCGTCGAAGGCCTGCCGGACGACTGGCAGGGCCAGGGCCTGGAGTTCTTCCCCGAGACTGGCGGCGTGATCGAACCCGGCGCGGCCTGGCGGCAGGCCTGGGACCGGGGCGCCTGGACGGCCGACATCCCTTATTCGGCGCTGCGCTCCGAGGGGCCGCGCCTGCTGCCCGTGGTGCTGGTGCGCCAGGGCGACATCGCCCCCGGCCAGAACGCGCTGGGTGGCCTGCGGCTGGAGCTGCCCGCGCGCGGCGACTGGCCGGCGCTGGCCGCCCTGCCGGCGGCCAGCGGGGTGTCGCCGGCCTTGCAGGCCGCGCTGGATGCCAACGCGGCGCGCGCCCCGGCGGCGCCGCCGGCCAGCACGCTGTCGCTCGGTCTGGCGCTGCTGGGCGCCTTCATCGGCGGCCTGCTGCTCAACCTCATGCCCTGCGTGTTCCCGGTGCTGGCCATCAAGGTGCTGGCCTTCACCCGGCACGGCGAGGACCGTGCGGGCCACCGCCGCGCCGGCCTGGCCTACACCGCCGGCGTGGTGCTCTCGTTCGCGGCGCTGGGTGCGCTGCTGCTGGGCCTGCGCGCGGCGGGCCAGCAGGTGGGCTGGGGCTTCCAGCTGCAGGATCCGGCCGTGGTGGCCGCTCTGGCCACGCTGTTCACCGTCATCGGCCTGAACCTGGCCGGGCTGTTCGAGTTCGGCTCGGTGCTGCCCGGCCGCCTGGCCACGCTGCAGGCCCGCAGCCCCACGGGCGACGCCTTCCTGACCGGCGTGCTGGCCACCGCCGTCGCCTCGCCCTGCACCGCGCCGTTCATGGGCGCCTCGCTGGGCCTGGCCGTGGGCCTGCCCCCCGCGCAGGCGCTGGCCGTGTTCGCCGCCATGGGCCTGGGCCTGGCCCTGCCTTACCTGGCCGCCAGCTGGCTGCCCGCCGTGGCGCGCGCGCTGCCCCGCCCGGGGCCGTGGATGGAAACCTTCCGCCAGTTCATGGCCTTTCCCATGTTCGCCACCGTGGTCTGGCTGCTGTGGGTGCTGGGCCAGCAGAGCGGCCCTGATGGCGCCGCCGCCCTGCTGGGCCTGCTGGTGGGCCTGGCGCTGCTGCTGTGGGCCTGGGGCCGGCGCGGCCGTGCCCGGCTGGCGCTGGGCGGCCTGTCGCTGGCCGCGCTGGTGCTGCTGGCCGTCTGGCTGGGGCCGCAGGTCACGCGCCTGCCGGATGCGCAACCGGGGGCCACCCCCGCCGTGGCCAGCACCGACGGCTGGCAGGCCTGGAGCCCCGAACGCATGGCCGCCTGGCAGGCCGAGGGCCGCCCGGTGTTCGTGGACTACACCGCCGCCTGGTGCGTGACCTGCCAGTTCAACAAGAAAACCACGCTGGCCGACGCCGACCTGCTGCGCGAATACGCCGCGCGCGGCGTGGTGCTGGCGCGCGCCGACTGGACCCGCCGCGACCCCGCCGTGACCCAGGCGCTCAATGCCCTGGGCCGCAGCGGCGTGCCGGTGTATGCGCTCTACCGCAACGGCCAGCCGGTGCGGGTGATGTCCGAAATCCTCAGCGCGCAGGACATGCGCGCCGCCTTGCAAGCCCTTTGACCGCCCCCGAAAGGAACCCGCCATGCAACGCCGCACCTTCGCCCTGCAGATTGCCGCGCTCGGCGCCACACCCTGGCTCGTCACGCCCGCGCAGGCGGCCACCGTGGGCCAGCCCGCGCCCGACTTCAGCCTGACCGACGTCAACGGCAAGGCGGTCAGACTCTCCGACTTCAAGGGCCGGCCGGTCGTGCTGGAATGGAACAACCCCGGCTGCCCCTTCGTGCGCAAGCACTACGGCTCGGGCAACCTGCCCGCGCTGCAGAAGGAATTCACCGGCAAGGGCGTGGCCTGGCTGGCCATCAACTCCACCGAAGACGCCAGCGGCGACTACAAGACCCCGCCCCAGCTGGCGCGCTGGATGGCCGAGCACAAGGCTGCCGCCACCGCCGTGCTGATGGACGAGGACGGCAAGGTCGGCCGCGCCTACGGCGCCCGCGTCACGCCCCACATGTACCTGATCGACGCCCAGGGCCGGCTGGCCTATGCCGGCGCCATCGACAGCATCCCCTCGGCCCGCCCGGCCGACGTCGAGCGCGCCACCAACTACGTGCGCCAGGGCCTGAACGAACTGCTGGCCGGCAAGCCGGTCACGGTCGCGCAGAATCAGGCCTATGGTTGCACCATCAAGTACAAATCCGCCGCCTGACGAACAGCGCGCGCACCTGGCCGCCTGCCGGGTGATCGCCGTGGTGGGCCTCTCGCCCCACCCCCACCGCGACAGCCACCGCGTGGCCGCCTACCTGCAGGCGGCCGGCTACCGCATCGTGCCGGTGCACCCACGCGTGGCCGCGCAGGGCGGCACCGTGCTGGGGGAAAAAGCCTATGCCACCCTCACCGACGCCGCCCGCGAACACCCCATCGACCTGGTGGACGTGTTCCGCCGCAGCGAGGACGTGCCGCCCGTGGCCGACGAGGCCATCGCCATCGGCGCCCGGGGCCTGTGGCTGCAGCAGGGCATAACACACGAAGCAGCCGCCCAACGCGCCCGGGCCGCCGGGCTGTGGGTGGTGCAGGACCGCTGCCTGATGGTGGAGCACCGCTGGCTGATGGCCAGCCCGCGCACGGCCTAGAACGTGATCTTCACGGACGCCGAACTCCTCCGGGACTCGCCGTGGAAGACGGCCTCGATGTTGTTGCCGTCCGGGTCCAGCACGAAGGCCGCGTAGTAGCCGGGGTGGTAGGCCCGCTCGCCGGGTGCCCCGTTGTCCCGCCCGCCGTGGGCCAGCGCGGCCCGGTGGAACGCGTCGACCATGGCCCGGTCCCGCGCCTGGAAGGCCAGGTGGTGGCGCCCCGTCAGCTCGCCTAGCGCGGCGGGGCTGCTGGCGGTGGAGACGAACAGCTCGTCGGCCCAGAAAAACCCGTCGCCCGAGCCGCCCAGCGGCACGCCGAGCGCCTCCAGGACAGCGGTGTAGAAGGCCTGGCTGGCGGGCAGATCCCGCACCACCAGCTGGATGTGGTCGATCAGGCGGCCGCGGTGCAGTTCGTCCGTTTCCATGGTGCGCTCCTCGTGAATGACATCCGGCCATTGTCACCCGGGATAATCGCGGGTTCATACCGACGAACACCCGATGGTTGCCCGATGAGCTTTGCCCCCCTGCAGAACGACACCTTCCTGCGCGCCTGCCTGCGCCAGGCCACCGACCACACGCCCGTGTGGCTGATGCGCCAGGCCGGGCGCTACCTGCCCGAGTACCGCGCCACGCGCGCCCGGGCCGGCAGCTTCATGGGCCTGGCCACCAACACCGACTACGCCACCGAGGTGACGCTGCAGCCGCTGGAGCGCTACCCGCTGGACGCGGCCATCCTGTTCTCCGACATCCTGACCGTGCCCGACGCCATGGGCCTGGGCCTGAGCTTCGCGCTGGGCGAGGGGCCGAAGTTCGAGAAGACGGTGCGCGACGAGGCCGCCGTGGCCGCCCTGGCCGTGCCGGACATGGACAAGCTGCGCTACGTGTTCGACGCCGTGACCAGCATCCGCCGGGCGCTGGGCGGCCGGGTGCCACTGATCGGCTTCTCGGGCAGCCCCTGGACGCTGGCCTGCTACATGGTGGAGGGTGGCGGCTCGGACGACTACCGCCACGTCAAGACGCTGATGTACAAGCGCCCGGACCTGATGCACCACCTGCTGGCGGTGAATGCGGACGCGGTGGCGGCCTACCTGAACGCGCAGATCGAGGCCGGCGCGCAGGCCGTGATGGTGTTCGACAGCTGGGGCGGCGTGCTGGCCGACGGCAACTTCCAGCGGTTCAGCCTGGCCTACACGCAGCGGGTGCTGGCGCAGCTCAAGCGTTCGCACGCTGGCGCCACCATTCCGCGCATCGTGTTCACCAAGGGCGGCGGGCTGTGGCTGGACGAGATGAAAGGCCTGGACTGCGAGGTGCTGGGCCTGGACTGGACCGTGAACCTGGGCACGGCACGCGCCCGGGTGGGCGATGTGAAGGCGCTGCAGGGCAACCTGGACCCCAACGTGCTGTTCGCCGACCCGGCGCAGGTGGAGGCCGAGGCGCACCGCGTGCTGCACGGCTTTGGCGCGCCGCACACCGACCGCTCGCGGCCCGGCCCCACGCACATCTTCAACCTGGGCCACGGCATCAGCCAGCACACGCCGCCCGAGAACGTGGAGGTGCTGGTGCGTGCGGTGCACGCCGAATCGCGCCGGATGCGGGGCCTGGACTGAGGCGTCCGGATGCCCCAGAACGGGGGTCCGCGCGGTCCAATAGCACAAAAACGGGGCCTTGTGAGCCTCACTTATGCACAAATTTTTTGCTGCGGCGCGCAACGCCGCCGCCGCCCGCACCCACCGTGACCTCGGATTTGGAAATAAGCTAAGTCGTTGTTTTCATTAAACAAAGCCGGGCTGCACGATTTCTAGGCAATCCAACGAAAGCCTTGATTTACAAGGCCTTGCGGCCCGCCCCACACAACTATCAACAAAGTTATCCACAGAAGCGTGGGACAGCTTGCAAAAACCTTCTGAATCAATCACTTAAGCGTCAAATCGCAAGTTCAACCGCAAAACATCGCGCCAACATGGATGCCCTGATCCCGGTGGTGGTGGCCACCCCCAGCCACAGCGGCCTGTCGGCGGTGCTGACCTGGCGCCACGCGCAGGCCCTGGCGCCCGGCACGCTGGTGCGGGTGCCGCTGGGCAGCCGCGAGGTGCTGGGCATCGTCTGGGACGGCGAACCGCCCGAAGCCGACCCGGCCACCCTGCGCCCGGTGGTCGAGGTGCTGGACGCGCTGGCCCCGCTGGACGCGCGCTGGCGCGAACTGGTGGCTTTTGCCGGCCGCTACTACCAGCGCGGCGCCGGCGAGGTGGCCCTGGCCGCGCTGCCGCCGCCGCTGCGCGAGCTGGACGGGGTGCAGCTGGCGCGCCGGCTCAAGCGCCGCGCCAAGGCAGCCGCACCCGCCGACGCGGCCGTCACGCCCCCGCCCGAGCCCAGTGCCGAACAGGCCCAGGCCCTGGCCGGCTTCGCCCAGGCGCGCCAGCCGCTGCTGCTGTACGGCAGCACCGGCAGCGGCAAGACCGAGGTCTACCTGCGCGCGGTACGGCAGGTGCTGGACGCCGACCCCGCCGCGCAGGCGCTGGTGATGGTGCCCGAGATCAACCTCACGCCGCAGCTGGAGGCGCGCTTCGCGGAGCGCTTCGGCGCCGCGCGCGTGGTGTCGCTGCACAGCGGCCTGACGCCGGCCCAGCGGCTGTCCAGCTGGCTGGCCGCGCACGGCGGGCAGGCGCGCATCGTGCTCGGCACGCGGCTGGCGGTGTTCGCCAGCCTGCCGGGCCTGCGGCTGATCGTGGTCGACGAGGAACACGACCCGAGCTACAAGAGCCAGGACGGCGCGCGCTACTCGGCGCGCGACCTCGCCATCTACCGCGCCAAGCTGGAAAACGACGCCCACCCCACGTCCGACGGCGAGCCGGCGCGCTGTCGGGTCATCCTCGGTTCGGCCACGCCGTCGCTGGAAAGCTGGCATGCGGCCGAGACCGGGCGCTACCAGCGCCTGGCCATGCCAGCGCGCATCGGCGGCGGCGCCCTGCCCCGGCTGCGGCTGCTGGACCTGAACCATCAGCCACGCGGCGCGGTGCTGGCCCCGGCGCTGGTGGAGGCCCTGGCCGAGCGCGTGGCGCGCGGCGAGCAAAGCCTGCTGCTGATCAACCGGCGCGGTTACGCGCCCGTGCTGGCCTGCCACGACTGCGGCTGGAAAAGCGGCTGCCCGGCCTGCAGCGCGCACCGCGTGTTCCACAAGCTGGACCGCACGCTGCGCTGCCACCACTGCGGCCACACCAGCCGCGTGCCGCGCGCCTGCCCCGAATGTGGCAACCTGGACATCACGCCGCTGGGCCGGGGCACCGAGCAGCTGGAGGAAGTGGTGGCGCAGTCGCTGGCGCACGTGCTGCGGCCCGACGGTCAGCCGGTGCGCGTGGCCCGCATGGACGCCGACAGCACCCGCCTCAAAGGCAGCCTGGAAGCGCAGCTGCAGGCCATGCACGACGGCGAGGTGGATGTGCTGGTGGGCACCCAGATGGTGGCCAAGGGGCACGACTTTCGCCGCATCACGCTGGTGGCGGGCGTGGGCGTGGACGCGGCGCTGTTCTCCAGCGACTTTCGCGCGCCTGAGCGGCTGTTCTCGCTGCTGATGCAGGCCGGCGGGCGCGCGGGGCGCGACGCCACACTGCAAAGCCCGGGCGAGCTGTGGGTGCAGACGGGGTACCCGCAACACCCGCTGTTCGAGGCGCTGAAGCGCCACGACTACCCGGCCTTCGCGGCGCAGCAGTTGAAGGAACGCGAGGCCGCCGCCATGCCGCCCTTCGCCTTCCAGGCGCTGGTGCGGGCCGAGGCGCGCACGCAGGACGTGGCCCAGGCCTTCCTGCAGGCGGCGTCCGATGCCGGCATCGGCCTGCCCGGCCAGGACCAGGTGACGCTGTTCCCGCCGGTGCCGCTGACGGTGCAGCGCGTGGCCAACGTGGAGCGCGCGCAGATGCTGCTGGAGAGCCCCTCGCGGGCGGCGCTGCAGCGCTTCCTGGCCGCGTGGCAGCCGGCGCTGCTGCAGACGCGACAAGGCCCCGCCGGGCGGGGCCTCGTGCGCTGGGCCGTGGACGTCGACCCGCTGGGGCTCTGACTCACTTCAGATCAAAGCGGTCCAGGTTCATCACCTTGGTCCAGGCGGCCGCGAAGTCCTTGACGAACTTGCCGGCGTTGTCGTCCTGGGCATAGGCCTCGGCGATGGCGCGCAACTGCGAGTTGGAGCCGAAGGCCAGATCCACACGGCTGGCGGTCCAGCGCACGGCGCCGGTCTTGCGGTCGCGGCCTTCGTAGGCGTTGTCACCCGTCGGCTTCCAGGCGGTGGACATGTCCACCAGGTTGACGAAAAAGTCGTTGCTGAGCTGCCCCACTCGCTGGGTGAACACGCCGGCCTTGGAGCCGCTTGCATTGGCGCCCAGCACGCGCAGGCCTCCCACCAGCACCGTCATCTCGGGCGCGCTCAGGGTCAGCAGCTGGGCCTTGTCGAGCAGCATCTCCTCGGGCGACACGCTGTAGGCCTTCTTGCGGTAGTTGCGGAAGCCGTCGGCCACCGGCTCCAGCACGGCGAAGGACTCGACATCGGTCTGCTCCTGCGACGCGTCCATGCGACCGGGCGTGAAAGACACCTGGATGGCATGGCCGGCGGCCTTCGCGGCGGCTTCCACGGCGGCCGTGCCAGCCAGCACGATCAGGTCGGCCATCGAGATTTTCTTGCCACCAGCGGCACCGGCGTTGAACGCCTTCTGGATGCCCTCCAGCACCGCCAGCACCTTGGCCAGCTGGGCCGGCTGGTTGGCCTCCCAGTCCTTCTGGGGGGCCAGGCGGATGCGCGCGCCGTTGGCGCCACCGCGGCGGTCGGAGCCGCGGAAGGTGGAGGCCGAGGCCCAGGCCGTCGACACCAGCTCGCTGACCGACAGGCCCGAGGCCAGCACCTGCGCTTTGAGCGCAGCGATGTCCTTGGCGTCGATCAGCGGGTGGTTGACCGCCGGAATCGGGTCTTGCCAGATCAGGTCTTCGGCCGGCACCTCGGGGCCCAGGTACAGGGCCTTGGGGCCCATGTCGCGGTGGGTTAGCTTGAACCAGGCGCGGGCGTAGGCGTCGGCGAACTCGTCAGGGTGGGCCAGAAAATGGCGGGAGATCTTCTCGTAGGCGGGGTCGAAGCGCAGCGACAGGTCGGCCGTGGTCATGTGTGGCGGGTGCTTCTTGCCCGGGTCGTGGGCGTCCGGGATCATGTCCTCGGGCGCCACGTCCTTGGCGCGCCACTGGATGGCGCCGGCCGGCGTGGTGACCTGTTCCCATTCGTACTTGAACAGCACCTTGAAGTAGCCCATGTCCCATTTCGTGGGGTTGGGCTTCCAGGCGCCTTCAAAGCCGCTGGTGATGGTGTCGCCCCCCTTGCCGCTGCCGTGGCTGCTGAGCCAGCCAAAGCCCATGGCCTCCATCGGCGCGCCTTCGGGCTCGGGGCCCACGGCCGATGCCGGGCCGTTGCCGTGCATCTTGCCGAAGGTGTGACCGCCGGCCACAAGGGCGACGGTCTCGTAGTCGTTCATGGCCATGCGGGCAAAGGTCTCGCGCACGTCGCGGCCAGAAGCCACCGGGTCAGGCTTGCCGTCCGGGCCCTGCGGGTTCACGTAGATCAGGCCCATCTGCACGGCGGCCAGCGGGCTCTCCAGCTCGCGATCACCGCTGTAGCGGCTGTTGGGCTTGTCGCTGGTGGCCAGCCATTCCTTTTCGGCGC
>CAMLQP010000019.1 GCA_946482115.1 uncultured Comamonadaceae bacterium | reverse complement strand
CCTCGCCGATCAGGTTCTCGGCCGGCACCTCGACGTTGTCGAAGAAGACCTCGTTCACTTCGTGTTCGCCGTCGAGCATGATGATGGGCCGCACGCTCACGCCGGGCGATTTCATGTCGATCAGCAGGAAGCTGATGCCGGTCTGCGGCTTGCCCTCGGTGCTGGTGCGCACCAGGCAGAAGATCCACTCGCCGTACTGGCCCAGCGTGGTCCAGGTCTTCTGGCCGTTGACGATGTATTTGTCGCCTTTGCGCTCGGCGCGGGTCTTGAGCGAGGCCAGATCGGAGCCCGAGCCGGGTTCGCTGTAGCCCTGGCTCCACCAGACCTCGCCACTGGCGATGCCGGGCAGGAAGCGCTTGTGCTGCTCCTCGTTGCCGAAGGCCATGATCACTGGCGCCACCATCACCGGGCCAAAGGGCACGATGCGCGGCGCGCCGGCCAGCGCGCATTCTTCCTCGAACAGGTGCTTCTGCACCGCGTTCCAGCCAGGACCGCCGAACTTCTGGGGCCAGCCGTAGCCCAGCCAGCCTTTCTTGCCCAGTATCTTGGCCCAGCGCTGCAAGTCGTCGCGCGACAGGCGCAGCGCGTTGTGCACCTTGTGCGAGATGTCGGCGGGCAGGTTGTCCTTGACCCAGGCACGGATTTCCGCGCGAAAGGCCTGCTCCTCAGGGGTGAAAGCGAGATCCATGAATGTCTCCGTTCGTGAACAGCCCGTTTTTAGCACGACCGTTCGTTTTTGACCTGTCCGGCCCGTGACAAGGCAGCCGCCGGCTCGCCTACACTTGCCAGCCTCATGACAGCCACCCGTGAACAACCCATTGTGATCCTGATTTCGGGCAGCGGCTCGAACATGGCGGCGCTGGTGCAGGCAGCCGGTCGCGAGGACTGGGCCCGGCGCTACGGGGCCCGGGTCGCGGCGGTCGTCAGCAACAAGGCGGACGCCAAGGGGCTGGTGTTCGCGCGCGAGCAGGGCATCGCCACCGAGGTGCTGGACCACAAGGCCTTTCCCAGCCGCGAGGCCTTTGATGCTGCCCTGGGTGACGCCATCGAACGCCTGGGCGCGGGTGGCCGGCCGCCGCTGGTGCTGCTGGCCGGCTTCATGCGCATCCTCACGCCGGGTTTCGTGTCGCGCTTCGAGGGGCGGCTGGTCAACATCCACCCCAGCCTGCTGCCGGCCTTCACCGGCCTGCACACCCACCAGCGCGCGCTGGACGAGGGCTGCCGATTCGCGGGCGCCACGGTGCACCGGGTGACGGCCGAACTGGACCACGGCGCCATCCTGGAGCAGGCGGTGGTGCCGGTGCTGCCTGGCGACACGGCCGATACGCTGGCCGCCCGGGTGCTCACGCAGGAGCACCTCATCTACCCGCGCGCGGTGGCGCGGCTGCTGGCCGGCTGAAGCGCCGAGGCGCCGCCTCAGGCGTCCTGGAAGCTGCCAGAGCGCAGTGTCACCACCAGCGTGTCGCGCCAGCCGGCCGAGTCCGGCCCGTCCAGCGGCTGTATCGGCGTGCTTTCATGGATCACGCGTTCGTCGTCCAGCAGCAGCAGCGACCAGGGTTCGGTCAGCGTGAAACGCTGGCCATTCGGCCCCTGGGCCTCGAACACACGGCTCTCGCCGCCCTTGATGCGGTGGCGCCCGACCAGGAACACGGCCACGAAATCGACCCCGTCGCGGTGCGCGCCTTCAGGCGTGGGGCGGCCGATGCCGTCGGTGGTGTCGATGCGGAACTGGTGCGCCTCCACATACCAGGGCTGCGCGCCCTTGAGCGCCGAGGCCAGCCCACCCAGGCGCTGCAGCAGGCGCGGCCATGCCGGCAGGCCCACGGCGGCCGGGTCCATGGGCTCGAACCAGCGTTCCATGCCGCCGTGCAGCGCGTTGTAGGACACCGGCTGCCAGTGCGCGCGGTGCGGCGCCTGGCGCACCGCGTCGCCCTCGACCACGAAGCTGCTGTGGCGGCGCTTGCGGTAGCGCCCACCGTCCTTCAGGTAGGCGTCGTCGCGCAGGTCGTCCCAGGTCGGCTGCAGCGCGGCCAGTTCGGAGGGCGACAGATCCAGCCACTGCTGCACCGAACGCGCGTCCAGCACCGCATAGCCCTGCTGGGCCAGCGTGTTGGTCAGGCGATCGACGGGGATGCTGGGGGGCAGGAAGTGCGCGCTCATGACGCCAGTGTAGCCAGCGGCCATCAGGCGCTGTAAGGTTGAGGGCATCACCACGAACCGGAGACTTGCCGCATGTCGCCCAGCGCCGAGACGCCCCCGCCCGAGCCGTCGGATACCGCCCCGTCGGAATCCGTGCTGTCGCTGCGTCTGGCCGATCTCGGACCCGGTGACCCGCTGCGCTGGCTGGCCAGGGGCTGGCAGGATTTCCGCCGCGCGCCTGGCCTGGGCCTGTTCTACGGCCTGTGCTTCTTCGCCATGGGCCACGCGCTGTGGTGGGTGTTCCGCACCGCGCCGGCCTACGTGCTGGCGCTGAGCGCGGGTTTCCTGCTGATGGGGCCTTTCCTGTGCCTGGGCCTGTACCACGCGAGCCGCGCGCTGGAGCGCGGTGAACGCCCCGACCTCGGCGCCTCGCTGCTGGCCTGGGAATCGACCAAGGGCAGCATGGCCATTTTCGCGGGCGTGCTGCTGATCCTGGAGATGCTGTGGGGCCGCGCCTCGCTGGTGGTGTTTGCGGTGAGCTTCAGCACCATGCCCTCGGCCGACCGCCTGCTGGCCCAGCTGCTGGCCCCGGAAAACCTCGAATTCCTGCTGACCTACCTGGCTGTGGGTGGCGTGTTCGCGGGGCTGATCTTCGTGACCAGCGTGATCGCCATTCCCATGATCCTGGACCGGCGCGGCGATGCCATCTCGGCCGGCCTCACCAGCATCCGCGCCTGCCTGCAGAACCCGGGCGTGATGCTGTGGTGGGGCGCGCTGATCACGGCGCTGGTGGGGCTGGCGATGCTGCCCTGGTTCGCGGGCCTGCTGGTGGCGGGGCCGGTGATCGGCCACGCCAGCTGGCACGCCTACCGGCAGATCGTGCCGGCCCTGGAGGGCGAGGCATGACCGCCACACCCATCCAGGTGCTGGCCGGCGTGGGCGACGCCTCGGGCGCGGACAGCCTGGCCGTGTGCGACTGGGCGCGCTGGGCCGCGCGGCGCCTGGACGCACCGCTGGAACTGCTGCACGTGCACGAGCCGCAACCCGACCTCGCACCCTTGGCCGATCTGAGCGGTGCGCTGGGCATCGATGCCCGCGACAGCCTGCTGCGCGACCTGGCGCGGCTGGACGAAGAGCGCCAGCGGCTCACCCGGAACCACGCGCGCGAGCTGCTGGAACGCCTGCGCGACCGTGTGCTGACCGATTGGCCCGAAGGGTTGGCACGCGTCACCACCGGGCAGGCGTCGGGCGAACTGACCGAGCGGCTGGACAGCCGCCAGCCCGGGGTGCGCCTCTTCGTGCTGGGCCGGCGCCGCCAGTCCACCAGCACCACCTCCAGGCTGCACCTGGACCACCACCTGGAACGCGCGGTGCGCGCGCTGCGCCAGCCGGTGCTGGTGGCGGCGGCGCCGTTCCGCGAGCCGCAGCGCTTCCTGATCGCCTTCGATGGCAGCGAAACCGGCCGCCGCACGGTGGAACGCATCGCCGCCAGTCCGCTGCTGCGGGGCCTGGCCTGCCACGTGGCCATTGTCACCGGCGACACGACCAAGGCCGACCAGGAACTTACCTGGGCGCGGCAGGCGCTGGCGGGCTTCGACCTGACATGCGCGCGGCTGGAAGGCGAGCCCGAGACCGCGCTGGTCGGCTACGCGCAGCTGCAGGGCATGGATCTGCTGGCCATGGGCGCCTACGGCCACTCGCGCATGCGCCACCTGATCCTGGGCAGCACCACGACGACGCTGCTGCGCACCAGCCCGGCGCCGGTGCTGGTGATCCGCTGAGGCCGGCTCAGTCGCCGCGCCACAGCCGCGCCGCCAGCCACAGGCCGGCCCCGGCATTGGCCAGGGCGAGCAGGCCCACCAGCAGCAGGCCGACGGTGGTGAGGGGGAAGCTGCGCAGCACCCAGGCCATCAGCGACGAGAGCAGGTTGAACGCGAGCATGAGCCAGAAAACCCCGCGCCGGGGTTGCCACAGCCGCCGCCAGGCCGGTGTCTGCGAAGAAGTCATGCGCCGGATTGTGCCGCCTGGTCTTCCAGCTCCTGCAGCTGGCGCCACATCACCTTGCCGCTGCCGCTCTTGGGCAGGGCATCGGCGAAGCTGACCACGCGCGGCGCCTTGTACACCGCCATGTGCTCGCGGCACCAGGCCACGATGTCGGCCTCGCTCACCGTGCCCCGCGCGTCGGAGCGCAGCACCACCACGGCCTTGACCGACTCGCCCCGGTAGCCGTCACGGGTGGCGATCACGCAGGCCTCGGCGATGGCCGGGTGCCTGAACATCAGGGCCTCCACCTCGGCCGGCCAGACCTTGAAGCCGCTGGCGTTGATCATGCGTTTGAGGCGGTCGGTGATGAAGTAGTAGCCGTCCTCGTCCACGTGGCCCAGGTCGCCGCTGCGGAAGAAGCGCCGCCCTTCGTGCTCGAAGAACACCGCCGCCGTGGCCTCGGGCCGCTTCCAGTAGCCGTCAAACACGCCGGGGCCGCTGATGGCGATTTCGCCCGACTCGCCCGGTGGCAGCGGCTGCAGCGTCACCGGATCCACCACCATCGATGTCACGCCCACGAAGGGCACGCCCAGGCACTGCTGCCTGGGGTGGTCCGGTGGGTTGTAGTGCGAGGGCGCGGCGGTCTCGGTCAGGCCGTAGCCTTCCTGGTAGCGCAGGCCGTACTGGTCGAGCAGGCGCTGGGCCACGGCCTGCGGCATGGCCGCACCGCCGCCGCCGATGGACACCAGGCTGGAGAGGTCGTGGCGCTCCAGGTGCGGGCTGGCCAGCAGGTCCATCACCATGGTGGGGATGTTGCTCCAGTGGGTCACGCGCCAGCGCGAGATCAGCGCACCGGCCACCTCGCGGTCCCAGCGCGGCATCATCACCAGGGTGGTGCCGGCGCAGATGCCCGCGTGCATGCCCACCATGCCGGTGACGTGGAACAGCGGTGCCACCGACAGCGCCACATGGTCGGCGCAGAGCTGCGTCCACAGGGTGCTGGCCACCGCGTTGTGCATGATGGTGCGGTGCGGGTGCAGGCACCCCTTGGGCAGGCCGGTGGTGCCGCTGGTGTAGGGCAGCACGGCCAGGTCGTCGGGGCCGGCCAGCGGCGGCGGTGGCGCTGCATCGCCGGCCAGAGCGCCAGCCCAGTCCGCCACGGTCGCCCCCGCCGGTGCGGGCGGCGCATGGCGACTCTGCAGCCAGTCGCGCCAGGCCAGCGGCAGTTCGTCGCCCGCGAACGCGGCGTCGTCCATGGCGTCGCGGTAGTGCGTCACCACCAGGTGGCGCAGGCCCTGGCCGGCCGGCAGCGCGTCGCTGGCCTGCGCGAGTTCGCCCGCCAGGTCGGCCGCGCTGATGGCCACGCGGGCGTCGGCGTCCTCGATGTAATGGCGCAGCTCCTCGGCCCGGTTCATGGGGTTGACCGGCACCACCACCGCGTTGGCGCGCAGGATGGCGAAATGCGCCACCACCCACTGTGGGCAGTTCTGCATCAGCAGGATCACCCGGTCGCCGCGCCTCACCCCCATTTGGTGCAGATGGGCCGCCAGGCGCTCCACCTGGTGCTGCAGTGCGCCATAGCTGAGCGCCCGGCCGAAGAAGACCAGGGCCGGCTTGGCCGGGTAGCGCCGCGCGCTGGCCTCCAGGTTGAAGGACAGGGGCACCGCGGGCACCGTGATGGACCGCGGCACGCGGCGTGGCCAGAAGCGGCCGTGGTGCGGGCCAGGCGCGGGGATGGGGGTCATGGCGTCTCCGTTATCGGCATGGGCAGATCCGGCCGGGTGGCACGGATGCTGCTATTTCCTGTGGGCTTGAGCTTATGTGCATTCGGTATGAAACGCACGCGTAAACCCGGATGCCGGGGGGTGGGCCCTCGCCTTACATTTTTTGCACGGTGGCGCGCCTGGCTCGCCATTGCCTTTCTTTCACCTCTTACTGGAGCGACCTGATGAAATTCCGACGTCTGCACCTCGCCGCCACCGCACTGGCCGCCGCCGCCGCCTTCACCGCCCTGCCCGCCCAGGCCGGCAAGGACCTTGACGCGATCAAGGCGCGCGGCAGCCTGAACTGCGGCGTGAACACGGGCCTGGCCGGTTTCTCGCAGGCCGACAGCCAGGGGCGCTGGAGCGGGCTCGATGTCGACGTCTGCCGCTCGATCGCGGCCGCCATCCTCAACGACCCCAACAAGGTCCGCTACGTGCCGCTGAACGCGGCCCAGCGCTTCACCGCGTTGCAGTCGGGCGAGGTCGACCTGCTCGCGCGCAACACCACCTGGACCCTGACCCGCGACGCCTCGCTCGGCCTGCACTTCGTGGGCGTGACCTTCTACGACGGCCAGGGCTTCATGGTGCCCAAGAGCCTGAACGTCAAGAGCGCGCGCGAACTGCGCGGCGCCACGGTCTGCGTGCAGTCGGGCACCACGACCGAACTGAACCTGAGCGACTTCTCCCGCACCCACAACCTGAACCTGCGCCCCGTGGTGTTCGCCGAACTGCCGGCCACCAACGCGGCCTACTTCGCCGGCCGCTGCCAGGCCTACACCACCGACGCCTCGGGCCTGGCTTCCATCCGCTCCAAAGAAGCCGCCAAACCCGATGACCACGTGATCCTGCCGGAGCTGATCTCCAAGGAACCGCTGGGCCCGGCCGTCCGCCGTGGCGACGATGAATTCTTCGCCATTGTCAAATGGGTCGGCTACGCGCTGCTGGAGGCCGAGGAACTGGGCGTGACCCAGGCCAACGTGGACCAGCAGAAGCGCGACAGCAAGAACCCCAACGTGATGCGCCTGCTGGGCGGCGGCACGGAGGACACCGGCAAGCTGCTCGGCCTGGACAAGGACTGGGCCGTCCGCGCCATCAAGGCCACGGGCAACTACGGCGAGAGCTACGAGCGCAACATCACGCCCATCGGCCTGCCGCGCGGCGTCAACGCGCTGTGGAGCAAGGGCGGCCTGATGTACCCGATGCCCGTGCGCTGATCGCTGTCCGATCCGCCGTTTCGCCCGATGCGAAACCCCGACGCCGGCTCCGTCAAAAGCGCCGGCGTCGTCGCATCGGGGGCCTTGCCCCCGTTGCCCAGCCCTAGCCGGAGACTTCCTTGACACCCAGCCATCCCCCACCCCGGCCGGCCTGGTCGTGGCGCAGCCGCGCCGCGCGCGGCCTGATCTACCAGGCCGTCGCCCTGGTCGTGATCGCCATCGCGGTCTGGTTCCTCGCGCACAACACGCAGGAGAACATGCGCGTGCGCGGCATCCAGAGCGGCTTCGACTTCCTGGGCTCCGCCGCCGGGTTCGACATCGGCGAGACCATGATTGCGTACGACCCGTCGCAGTCCTACGGCAAGGCGATCTGGATCGGCGTGCTCAACACGCTGCGGGTCGCCGTGATCGGCATCGTGCTGACCACGGTGCTGGGCGTGCTGCTGGGCGTGGGCCGCTTCTCGCGCAACAGCCTGGTGCGCGGCCTGTGCTATGGCTACGTGGAGCTGTTCCGCAACGTCCCCATCCTGCTGCAGATGCTGATGTGGTACCTGTTCTTCGTGGAGGTGCTGCCCCAGCCCAACCAGGCCTGGAACGTGGCCGATCTGTTCTTCCTGAGCAAGGACGGTTTCTCGTTTCCGCGCCCGGCGCCTGGCACCGGCTACATCTGGGTGCTGGTGGGAACGGTCGCGGGCGGCGTGGCCGCCGGCTTCTGGCGCGGCTGGGCGCAGCGGCGCTTCGAAGCGACCGGGCAGGACCGCAACCGCGCCTGGCCGACGGCGGGCATCGTGTTCGCGGGCGCGCTCGCCGGCTGGCTGGCCGGCGGCATGCCCACGCAGTGGTCGGTACCCGAGAAGCTCACTTTCATGATCGAAGGCGGCGCCAGCATGTCGCCCGAATTCCTGGCCGTGCTCGTGAGCCTGGTGGCCTACACCGCCGCCTTCGTGGCCGAGGTGGTGCGCGGGGGCATCCAGTCGGTCGGCCTGGGCCAGAAGGAAGCCTCGGCCGCGCTGGGCCTGAGCCCGCGCCTGACCATGAAGCTGGTGGTGCTGCCGCAGGCCATGCGCGTGATCATCCCGCCGCTGACCAACCAGTACCTCAATCTGACCAAGAACTCCTCGCTGGCGGTGGCTGTCGGCTACCCCGACGTGGTCTCCATCGCCAACACCACCCTCAACCAGAGCGGCCGGGCGGTGGAATGCATCGCCATCATCATGCTGGTGTACCTGAGCACCTCGCTGTCCACCAGCCTGCTGATGAACTGGTACAACCAGCGCGTCGCGATCAAGGAGCGCTGACATGGCGGACACCTTCACCCCCATCGCCCCGCGCCCCTCGCCCGTGCGCAGCACCGGCGTCGCCGCCTGGGCACGCCGGAACCTCTTCGACGGCCCGGCCAGCACGCTCACCACGCTGTTCCTCGCCGGGCTGATCCTCTACCTGCTGCCCGCGCTACTCAACTGGGGCCTATTCAAGGCCGTGTTCGGCGCCGACGCCGACGCCTGCCAGGCCGCGCGCGGCAGCGGCGCCTGCTGGGGCGTGGTGACCGAAAAGTACCGCGCCATCCTGTTCGGCCGCTACCCCTACGAGGACCAGTGGCGACCGCTGATCGCCACCGGCCTGATGGTCGGCGGCCTGGTGGTGAGCTGCATACGCGCCTTCTGGAAGCGCTGGCTGGGACTGATGTGGCTCGGCATACTGGCGGTGTTCTTCGTCCTCATGCGAGGCGGCGTCCTCGGCCTGGCGCCGGTGCGCACCGACCTCTGGGGCGGCCTGCCGCTGACGGTGATGCTGGCCACGCTCTCGATCTTCCTGGCCTTTCCGCTGTCCATCCTGGTGGCGCTGGGCCGGCGCAGCAACCTGCCGGCCATCCGCAGCGCCTGCATCATCTACATCGAACTGATCCGCGGGGTGCCGCTGATCTCGGTGCTGTTCATGGCCTCCTTCATGTTCCCGCTGTTCATGCCGCAAGGCCTGACCATCGACGTGCTGGTGCGGGTGGTGGTGGGCATCACGCTGTTCGCGGCGGCCTACATGGCCGAGATCGTCCGCGGTGGCCTGCAGGCCATCCCCAAGGGCCAGCTGGAGGCGGCCGACACGCTGGGGCTGAGCTACTGGCAGACCCAGCGCAAGATCGTGCTGCCGCAGGCGCTGTCCATGGTGGTGCCGAGCATGATGAACAACTTCATCTCGGTGTTCAAGGACACCTCGCTCGTGACCATCGTCTCGATGTACGAGCTCACCGGCGCGCTGTCGCTGGCCCTGAACTCCGACGTGAACTGGCGCCCGTTCAAGATCGAGGCCTACCTGTTCATCACCATCGTCTATTTCATCTTCTGCTTCGCCATGTCCCGCTACAGCCTGTGGGTGGAAAAGCAGCTCGCGACCAGCAAATCCCGCTGAAGGACCCGTTCAATGACTGAAGCCATCATCTCCTTCGACAAGGTCAACAAGTGGTACGGCAACGACTTCCACGTGCTGCGCGACATCGACCTTTCGGTCGCCAGGGGCGAACGCATCGTGATCTGCGGCCCCTCGGGCTCGGGCAAGTCGACGCTGATCCGCTGCATCAACCGGCTGGAGGAACACCAGCAGGGCCGGCTGGTGGTCGACGGGATCGAGCTCACCGACGACATCAAGGCCGTGGACACCGTTCGCAAGAACGTGGGCATGGTGTTCCAGCAGTTCAACCTGTTCCCGCACCTGACCGTGCTGGAGAACCTCATCCTCTCGCCCACCTGGGTGGCCAGGATGCCGCGCAACGTGGCCATCGAAAAAGCCATGGTGCAGCTGGAGCGGGTGCGCATCGCCGAACACGCCAACAAGTACCCGCTGCAGCTCTCCGGCGGCCAGCAGCAGCGCGTGGCGATCGCGCGCGCGCTGTGCCTCACGCCCAAGATCATGCTGTTCGACGAGCCCACCTCGGCGCTCGACCCGGAGATGATCAAGGAAGTGCTGGACGTGATGATCGGCCTGGCCGACCAGGGCATGACCATGTTGTGCGTGACGCACGAGATGGGCTTCGCCAAGGCCGTGGCCGACCGCGTGATCTTCATGGACCAGGGCCAGATCGTCGAACAGAACACCCCTCACGAGTTCTTCAACAACCCGCAGAGCGAGCGCAGCCGGGACTTTCTGTCGAAGATCCTGGGGCATTGACATCAGGCCCTAACGCTCCGCCACTGCGCGGGTCACTGCCCCCTCGGCGGCAAAGCCGGCTTTGGGCGACCCGGCGCCGGCTTGCCGGATCAACGTCTTGCGGCGATAGCCAGCAGCGCCTCGCGCCGCGACAGCGCGATGTGGGCACAGGCCTCGGCCACGGCCTTGACCATGGGGCCGTCGAGCCGGCGCAGGAATTCGCGCGGCAGCAGGCCGCCGTCGAACATCCGCTTGGCCTGCTCCAGCGCGCGGCGCATGCCGTCCTCACCCAGGCAGCGGTAGACGAAGGCCGCCAACGGCGAGTCGGTGAGATCGTTGCTTGACACCTGGCTGCGCCCGCCCTTGAGCACGCGCAGCAGCTTGGCATCGAGCACCGGGCCCTGCGGGGGCCGGGGCAGGAAATCCTCCACGCGGTCGGGGCGGGCCACGCCGTGGCCCTTGATGTCCCCAAGGAACATCGACACAGGACAGTCCCCTCCGGTGGCCAGTGCCAGCGCCTCCACCAGAGCCGCCGCGACCATCTTGGCACCCAGGTAGCGCGAGGAGAATTCGAGATTCTTGCGCGCCGCGCGCTCGAGCGCACGCATGCGGGCAGGCGTCGGCACGCCCGCATGAGACTGGAACACGTGGGCCGGGTTGAGCGTGGACAGGAAACGCTCCATGCGCGCGAGCGCGCCCCGGTACTGCTGGATGGAGTACACGCCCACCGCCGCCAGCGGTGCGTTGGACTCCTCGATCAACAGCCAGGTGTTGGAGAGGAAGTGCCCCGGCGCGGCGTCGGCAAAGGAGGCCACGTCGCGGTTGGCGAGCTCGACCGCGTCGATCACCATGCGATCCAACGCCGCATCGTCGAGCGCGAGATGCCGGTCTCTGGCGACGCGCTGCAGGCGCTGGCGCAGGCGCTGGGCGGCGCTCTGACCGGTGTCGTCCAGCCCGCGGAACGCCACTGTTGCCTCGATGCAGGCCGCGATGGCCAGCAAGTCGGCCTCTTCCACATAAGGGCGCAGCAGCTTGACCGCCGCCACCGCGCTCAGAAACTCGTTGAGGCCACCGAACAGCGGCAGGAACTGGCCGGGCCGGAAACCGAACACACCGCCACACAGCGCCACGGCCACGTCATCCGTCGCCCAGGCCCGCAACTCCAGTTCGTCGCCGTCGCGGTCGACCACGTCCTGCAGGAGGTTCTCGGCACGCTTGGGAAAGCCGTTGTCCAGCTGCACGTAGACCACGTCATGGAACAGGCCCGCCAGCACCTGCCGCGGGGCCGTCAATCCCTCGCACAAACCGAACACGTGGCCCGAGGTGTGGTATGCCCGACGCGGCTGGTCCATGGAGCTATGGACCAGCATCGCCAGCCGCTCCACGTCCGGCATCGCCACCGGTCGCCCCAAGCCGCGGAAGGCATCGTCGAACAGCCGGATGAAGCGGTTGATGGTGGCGATGGACATGTATGGCGGTTTTTCTTCGTTGGCGGGCATTGTCCGGGGAGCCGCCCGGGCACGCAAGAGGCGAATGCGCCACGCCGGGTTCCGTTTGCCCCCGCGCCACACTCCCGAATGGACCCGGTGGCATGATCACGGACTCATGACCCGCTCCAACCCTCCTTCCTTGCATCCGCTCCTGTGGTGGTTTGCCACCGCCAACCTCGTGCTCGGCTCCGGCGCCTTCGTGCTCGGCGGCATCCTGGATGCCGTCGCGGCCGACCTGGGGGTACCGGTGGGCGCCGTCGGGCAGAACATGACGGCCTACGCCCTGTCGACCGCGCTGCTGGCCCCGGTGCTGATGGTGGTGACCGGCCGCTGGTCGCGCCGCGCGGCCGTGCTGCTGGCGCTGGTGCTGTTCACCCTGGGCACGCTGGTCTGCGCCCTGGCCCCCAACCTGGCGGTTCTGCTGCTGGGCCGCGTGCTGATGGGTGCCGGCGCCCTGTTCACCCCGCTGGCGGCCGGCATGGCGGTGGCGCTGAGCGCGCCCGCGCAGCGCGGCAAGGCGCTGTCCCTGACCTTCCTCGGCATGAGCATGAGCTACGTGATCGGCATTCCGCTGGGTGCCTGGGTGGGGCTGCAGTTCGGCTGGCGATGGCCACTGCTGCTGACCGCCGGCCTCACGCTGGTCCTGGCCGTGGTGCTCCACCGCCGCATGCCGGCGCAGCTGGACGCTCCCGGGGCCAGTTTCCAGGGGCTGGGCGGGTTGCTGGCCCGTGGCGACGTGGTCCGCGCCCTGCTGCTCACCCTGCTGTACTTCGTGGCCATATTCAGCGTGTTCTCGTACATCGGCCCGGTGCTGCGCGCCCTGGTTCCCATGGACGCGAACCTGCTGTCCTGGACACTGGTCATCTTCGGCCTGGCCGGCGTCGCGGGCACGCTCAGCGGCGGCTGGGCCCACGACCGTTTCGGTGCCGTGCCTTCCCTGCGGGTGCAGCTCAGTGGCCTGCTGGTGATGATGGTGCTGGTGCCGCTGACCCAGGGGCACTACGCCGCCATGCTGCTGGTGTTCGTGCTATGGGGCATCTTCGGCTTCGGCATGATGACGCCCCAGCAATCGCGCCTGGCAGAGGCATCGCCCCCCCATGCGCCCCTGCTGCTGAGTCTCAACACCTCCATGCTCTACTTCGGCACCGCGTTCGGTGCGGCCGTGGGCGGCGCCGGCTCACCCTGGCTGGGTTTCGCGCGCCTGCCCTGGCTGGGGGCGGTGTTCGCCGCGCTGGGGCTGCTGATTCTGCTGACCTCGCCCTCGCCGGTGCCGCCCGCCCCGGTGCGACAGACCCCATGAACCAGGCGGCGCGGGATCAATGGCGGGCGGTCCAGCAGGGCCTGGACGCCCTGCGCGCCGCGCCTGGTGGGGCGGTGTCCTTCGTTCGGCTGGCGCGCGGGCAGCAGACCCTGCTGCAGGCGTTGCCGCCGCGCTTCGACGAGGTGCTGCAGTCCCTGCTCGACCGGCTGGAGTCTTCTGCCCTCTTCAGCGAGGAAAGCTGCTCCTTCAGCCAGCACGACCTGCTTGACAGCCTGCAGCTCTGGCTGGACAAGGCCAGCGAACGGCTGGGCTGACGCCGTGCCGTCAGGCGACCGGCCCGGGCGATTCGTCCGGCGCCCCGGCTTCGGGTGGCGTCTCGACAACCACCGGATCGGCCGGCGCTGGCGCCGGCGCCTCGGCCTCGATCTCCGGCACGGTCGGCACCGGCTCGGGCAATGGCGCCAGGGCCTGATGCTCCTGGTAGCGCGCCAGGTTGCGCGCGATGCGGTCCATGGCCTGGTTCTGGCCCTGGGTGCGGCCGGCCTCGCCCAGCGACTCCAGCCGGGCCAGCACACGCTCCAGACCCGGCGGGGCGGTCTTGGCGGGGGCCTCGACCGAGGGTGCCGCTCCGGCTTCACCGCCGGCGGGCCTGCCGACACGGTTCGCTGACGACGGTTTGACGCCGTCGCGCTGGAACGCAGCCACGGCGGGCAGGTGGCTCTGTATCTTCATGGCGGACTCCTGGCGCCCATGACACAGGCGCCCAGTTTTCAGTGTGCGCCGCTTTGTCCCACGCCAATGGCCGGAAAAGGCCGCTCCGGATGGGGCATTTACCCGGATGAGCGCCGCGTGTCGCAGGGACCGTGGCGCCGCCGGAAATCGCGCGGCCGCTCGGGCTCGGGCTGCGCGAACACACCCAGCCGCTGCCGCCGCGCGGCATGCTCCTGCCGCGCAAAGGCCCCGTCGTTCCACGCCAGCCCCTGGTGCACCAGCCAGGCTGCCACATCGCCATCGGCGGTCCGCACCTGCGCCAGCCAGCGTTCGTAGCTGTCGCGGCCCAGCAGCCGCACGCGCACCTGCCGACCGGCCAGGGCCAGCCTGGCCGTCAGGGCGTCCCGGGACTCGGCGCCATGCGGCTGGCAGATCTCGGGTGCATCCACTCCGACCAGGCGCAAGCGCAGGGGCGGCGCCCCCGCTTCGGGACGCACCCACAGGCTGTCCCCGTCAACCACCCGTGTCACCGTGGCATCGAACTCGGACGACGGCGCCGCCAACACCGGCGCCCCGGCCAGCACGCCGACCAGCAACCCCATCCAGATGCGCCTTCCCATCCAGTGATTGTGACGCGACAAAACCCGGCTCTGACTGTCACCGCGTTTTCACAACTTCTGTGGACAACTTTGGGGATGTCTGCCCGAAGAACCGCCGCAAGCCCCATTTCACGGGGGCTGCAACGAAGTGCTGTTTTTTTAAGCAAATGCAAGTTGCCAAAGCAGCCGGCGCACGGGACAATCGCCGCCACCAACTACCCCCCATCCACGTGACCCTGCTTGTTGCCGGCCTGCTGGTTTTTCTTGGTGTGCATTCACTTCGCCTGTTCGCGCCCGCCTGGCGCGAGCGCACCCTTGCCCGTCTGGGCGAACCGGCCTACAAGGGCCTCTACAGCCTGATCAGCCTGGCCGGTTTCGCGCTGATCGTCTGGGGTTACGGCCAGACACGCTACGCCCCGCTGGTGCTGTGGACACCGCCCACCGGGCTCAGGCACCTGGCCGCCTTGCTGACGCTGGGCGCCTTCGTGCTGTTTGCCGCGGCCTACGTGCCGCGCAACCGTCTCAAGGCGCGCTGGGGCCACCCCATGCTGCTGGGAACCAAGCTGTGGGCCGTGGCCCACCTGCTGTCCAACGGCAACCTGGCCGACGTGCTGCTGTTCGGCAGCTTCCTGGCCTGGGCCACGGCGAACTTCGTGGCCAGCCGCCGGCGCGACCGCGCGGCCGGCACGCGCCAGCCGCTGTCCACCCGCACCGGCACCACCGTGGCGGTGCTGGTGGGCGCGGCCTTCTGGGTGCTGTTCGCCTTCTGGCTGCACGCGCTGCTGATCGGCGTGGCGCCTCTGGGCTGATCAGGCCAGCAGCGCATCAAGCCGGCGCAGGCCGGCCACGGTCTTGAGGCAGGCCTCGGCCGCCTCGGTGCCCTTCACCGCAAAGTGGCGCTGGAAGTACTTGCGGTGCTCCGCGTGCTCGTGGAAATGGTGCGGCGTGAGCACCGCCGAGATCATCGGCACGCCGGTCTGCAGCTGCACGTCCATCAGCGCCTGCACCACGGTGGCGGCGACGAAATCGTGGCGGTAGATGCCGCCATCGACCACCAGCGCGCTGCCGACCACTGCGGCATAGCGGCCGGAACGTGCCAGGCGCTGCGCGTGCAGCGGTATCTCGAACGCGCCCGGCACGTCGAACACGTCGATGGCCTCGGGGCCGAAGCCGGCCTCGGCCATGGCCGCGAAGAAGGCATCGCGCGCCTGGTGCACGATCTCGGCGTGCCAGGACGCCTCGACGAAGGCGAAACGGAGTTGGGAGGGAAGCTCGGTCTGATTCATGGTTTCCTCTGGAAGGAGTGGACTGAATCAGGGCGCACAAGCGCACGCGCGCCGGCCCGCGCGTGAACGCGGAGGCGCACATGGCTCGCGCTCTCTTTCATCCGGACTGTGACCGTCGGTTCGGGGGTCTCACCCGATCTGCTGACCCTCGATCAGAACGACCGAGGCGCTCGCGGCACTCGTGCGATTTGCATCGCCATCACCGCCGGTGGGGAGTTTCACCCCGCCCTGAGAACGCTTGCCCGGTCTCGCGACCGGACAGCGGCATTTTAGGCGGCCGTGACGATCCAGCCTTCCAGAGGGTCAAAGACCGGCAGGCCGTAGCGCGGGTGGCCGCTTTCGTGCTGCTTCAGCGCCCAGGCGGCCTGCAGCAGGCACAACACGGCGTCGAGCCGGTCGCCGCTGGCGTCGTCCGCCAGCGTGTCGCGCTGCGCGTGCGTGAGCCTGAGGCGCAAACCCAGGCGCGTGCGGCCCTGCTCCAGGGCCTCCAGCAGGTCCTTGCGCGCGATCAGGCGCTCGGGCGTCTGCCGGGTCTTGTCGTCGCTCTTGTACGAGCGCGCACCCAGCACCTCGCGCGCGAGCAGGCCCGGATAGGCCTCCAGCGCGACACGCCGTGGATCGCCGTCACACAGACCGGGCAGCGTGACGCCAGCCGCGCGCAGCAGCGGCACGCCCGCGTGCATCATGAAGGCCACCGGCGGGTTGACCCACTTCATGCTCGGGCTGGAGCCGGCCGGCCGGTCGGTGGCGCGGTGCGCGAACTTGGCTCCCGCGGGGCGGGCGTCGCAGAACGCGGCGAAGGTGTCGCGCAGGACCTCGCGCGACAGGCTCGCATAGCGATCCATGCAGGCCTCCCAGCCGGTGGGCCACCCCAGGTGCTCGACGAGTTCGCGTGGCAGGCCGAAAGGCAGGTCGAAGCCCCCGACCCACCCACCGGGCCTCGCCAGCCATTCGCCGAAAGCGGGCAGCGAGTCGAAGGTTTCCAGGCGTGACAGCGTGACCCGCGCGCCAGCCACTGCGCCGTGCGCCACCACGATCGGCTTGCGCCGCGACGGCGCGCTGCTGAAGTCGCAGCCCAGCAGGCCAGCGCTCACGCGCGGCCGATGATGCTGGCGGTGGCCATCAGTTCTTCCAGCAGGGCCAGCGAGACCTTGCCTGAGACCGAGTACGGATCGAACTCGGGCCGCTCGGAGTACTTGAGCACGATGGAAGTGTTGAGTTTGGCGAGGTTGACCTGGCCCATGGTCCAGCCGCCGAAGCGGCGTTCGCTGATCTCTTCGTAGTGCAGCAGCACCACGTCGGTGTGGCGGCCGTCGCGGCTGATGTGGTTGTAGAGCGTATTGACCGCGTTGCGCCCGCCTTCGATGGCCTGCAGGAAGATGCCACCGCCGTAACAGAGGATGCCGGTGATGCCGTGGTGCAGGTTGTGCGTGCGCGAGGCCTGCAGAATGGACTCGATGGCGGCGGAGCAGTCTTTCTCGACCGCACGGCTGACGTAGAGCAGACGCACCAGCATGGTCAGTGGCTCCGGGGAATGAGGGAGAGGAATTCGCGGCGCAGCGTGGCGTCCTTGAGGAACACACCGCGCATCACCGAGTTGATCATCTTGCTGTCCATGTCCTTGACGCCGCGCCAGGCCATGCAGTAGTGACTGGCTTCCATCACGATGGCGAGGCCGTCGGGCTGGGTCTTTTCCTGGATCAGGTCGGCCAGCTGAACCACGGCCTCTTCCTGGATCTGCGGGCGGCCCATGATCCACTCGGCCAGGCGCGCGTACTTGGACAGGCCGATCACGTTGGTGTGCTCGTTGGGCATGACGCCGATCCAGATCTTGCCGATCACCGGGCAGAAGTGGTGGCTGCAAGCGCTGCGCACCGTGATGGGGCCGACGATCAGCAGCTCGTTGAGGTGCTCGGCATTGGGAAACTCGGTGACGCTGGGACCCGTGACGTAGCGGCCGTTGAAGACCTCCTTGAGGTACATCTTGGCCACGCGGCGCGCGGTGTCACCGGTGTTGTGGTCGCTCGCGGTGTCGATGACCATGCTGTCAAGCACACCCTGCATCTTCTCCGTAACTTCGTCGAGAAGCGCTTCAAGCTCGCCGGGCTGGATGAACTCGGCGATATTGTCGTTGGAATGGAAACGCTTGCGCGCGGCTTTCAGGCGCTCGCGGATCTTCACCGAGACCGGGACGCCCTGGTCGTCGGCAGCTTGCAAGGCGGCGGGGTCGTCGGTCGGTTTCATGGGCGGTTCGGCTTTCCTCAGCATCGGGGGATGCTAACACCGCAGCCCCCGAAACCCCTACTGTGGGGGCTTGCGCTCAATAGCGCTGCCCCAGCAGAAAGAGCGTGGTGCGCATCACCATGAAGGCAATGCGGTCGCGCAGCCGCTGGCGCCAGGGTCGCGCGCCCAGCATATCCAGCGTGACGGCCTGACCATGCTCGCGCACCAGCCGGTCCAGGCGCTCGTGCAGCTCCTGCCCGAAGCCGTGGTCGGTGCTGGCCACGTTGGCTTCGCGCGCGAGCAGCAGGCTCAGTGGGTCGAGGTTGCTGGAACCCACCGTGGCCCAGTGCCGATCCACCACGGCCACCTTGGCGTGCAGCGCGCTGGGCGCGTATTCGTAGATGTCGATACCCGCCGACAGCAGCTGGTGGTACACCGGGCGCGCCGCATGGTATTGCAGGAAGTGCTCGTACTTGCCTTGCAGCAGCAGGCGCACGCGCACACCGCGCCGCACGGCCATGGTCAGGGCCCGGCGCAGCCGCCGGCCAGGGATGAAGTAGGCGTTGGCGATCACCACCTCGTGCCGCGCCTCGCCCAGGGCCTTGAGGTAGGCCCGTTCGATGTCGTGCCGGTGCCGCAGGTTGTCACGCAGCACCAGCCCCGCCGCACCACCCGATCCGGGCGCCACCGCCCGTGGCGCGTCAGCCGATGCGAACACGCTGCTGAAGTCGCCCGCGGGCGTGGCTTCGCGCAGGGCGTCCCAGGCCGCACGGAACTCGCGCTGGCGCGCCCTGCGCACCGCCTGCAGCCGCCACCACAGGCGCTCCATGGTCTCGACCATGTCCCGCACCAGCGGGCCGGTGACCTGGAGCGAGAAATCCAGCCGCGGCACGGTGAGCCGGCCGAGCGCGACGTCGTCGCGGTCGTCGATGATGTTGATGCCGCCGCAAAAGCCCACAGTGCCATCGACCACGCACAGCTTGCGGTGCAGCCGCCGCCAGTTGCCGGGAAACAGCAGGCCCAGCCGGCCCAGCGGCGCGTAAATGCGCCAGAACACGCCGGCGCGCGCGAAACGGTGGCGCCACACTTCGGGCACCTCGGGCGTACCCACGCCGTCCAGCACGAGGCGCACGCGCACGCCGCGCTCGGCCGCCCGGACCAGCGCCTCGGCCACCTCCAGCGCAGCGCCGGAGAACTGGAAGATGTAGGTTTCCAGGTGCACCGACTGGCGCGCGGCATCCATGGCCGCCACCAGTGCCGGGAACAGCGCCTCGCCCCCCTGCAGCAGCCACAGCCGGTGCCCCGGCTGCAGCCGCGCGGGCCGCCAGTCGTCGCTGAACATCGAGGACGTGCTCAAAACGCGAACTCCGCGATCAGGGGCAGGTGGTCGGACATGCGCACCCACGCGCGGCCGTGCGGCACATGGGCCGACAGCGGGCGCAGGCCCCGCACATAGATGCGGTCCAGGTGCAGCAGCGGCAGGCGCGACGGGTAGGTGGGCAGGCGCCGGTCCTCGAAGGTCTGCAGGCCCATGGCCGCCATCGGCCGCAGCAGCTGCGCGCCCCAGTCGTTGAAATCGCCCGCCACCACCAGCGGCGCGTTGGATGGCACCTCGCGTTCGATGAACTGGCCCAGGCGCAGCACCTGGCGCTCGCGGCTGGCGTGGATCAGCCCCAGGTGCACCACCACCACATGCACCGCGCGGCCCATCACCTCCACCATCACGTGCAGCAGGCCGCGTTGCTCGAAACGGTGATCGGACACGTCCTGGTGGCCGCTGCCCAGCACCGGCCAGCGGGTCAGCAGCGCGTTGCCGTGTTCGCCGTGGCGGGTGAAGGCATTGGTGCGGTAGACCGCCTGGTAGCCCTCGGGCGTGAGGTAGTCGGCCTGGGCCAGCTCGGGCCAGGCGGCAAAGCGCTTTTGCAGCTTGCGGTGGAAGCTGCGCACCTCCTGCAGGCAGACGATGTCGGCGTCGATCTGCTCGACCGCATGGGCGAGGTTGTGAATCTCCAGCCGGCTCGCGGGCCCCAGGCCCTGAACGCCCTTGTGGATGTTGTAGGTCGCGATGCGCAAGCTGTCCATGGCGCCATCATGCCTTCAACGGCAGAACCGGGGCAACCAGAGGACGGCCTCGGCGTTGGACGGCGAAAAGCACTTTTCGGCCGCCTCGCGCCAGGGCAGCCAGCACTGGGCACGGTGCTCGCGCGGGCTCAGGCGCACCGGCGCGGCCAGGGGCACGGTCAGGCCCAGCACGCGCTCGGTGTTGTGCGTCACGCCCGGGGCGTAACGGTGGCGCCACCGGGGGTAAATCTCGTAGATATTCTCCAGCGCCCAGTCGGCCAGCCGGTGACCGGGGGCGTCGCAGTCGATGCCGGTCTCCTCCCGCACCTCGCGCCGTGCGGTGTCCAGCCAGTCTTCGTCGGGCGTGTCCTTGGCCCCGGTGACCGATTGCCAGAAGCCCGGCGCGTCGGCACGCTCGATCAGCAGCACTTCCAGCGCGGGAGTGTGGATCACCACCAGCACCGACTGCGGGATCTTGAAGGGACGAACGGGTTCAGCCATGAAAAAAGGGCGCCACGGGGGCGCCCTTTCATTCTGCCGCAAGCGGCCCGGCTCAGGCCGGCTGCGGGTTGCGCAGCTTGATGTGCAGCTCGCGCAGCTGCTTCTCGTCCACCGGGCTCGGGGCCTGGGTCAGCAGGCACTGGGCGCGCTGGGTCTTGGGGAAGGCGATCACGTCCCGGATGGACTCGGCGCCGGTCATCAGCGTGACGATACGGTCCAGGCCGAAGGCCAGGCCGCCGTGCGGGGGCGCGCCGTACTGCAGCGCGTCCAGCAGAAAGCCGAACTTCTGACGCTGCTCATCGGGGCCGATCTTGAGCGCGTCGAACACCTTGGCCTGCACATCGGCGCGGTGAATGCGCACGGACCCGCCGCCAATCTCCCAGCCGTTGAGCACCATGTCGTAGCCCTTGGCGATGCATTTCTCGGGCGCGGTCACCATCCAGTCCTCGTGGCCGTCCTTGGGCGCGGTGAAGGGGTGGTGCACCGCGGTATAGCGCTGCGCCTCCTCGTCGAACTCGAACATGGGGAAATCGACCACCCACATCGGTGCCCAGCGGGCCTCGAAGAAGCCGGCCTTCTTGCCCAGATCGCTGTGGCCGATCTTGATGCGCAGGTTGCCGATGGCGTCGTTGACAACCTTGGCCTTGTCGGCGCCGAAGAAGAGGATGTCGCCGTCCTGGGCGCCACTGCGCGAGAGGATCTCGGCCACGGCCTTGTCGTGCAGGTTCTTGACGATGGGCGACTGCAGGCCATCACGGCCCTTGGCCACTTCGTTGACCTTGATCCAGGCCAGGCCCTTGGCGCCGTAG
>CAMLQP010000018.1 GCA_946482115.1 uncultured Comamonadaceae bacterium | reverse complement strand
CCACTGGTCGTAGTCGCGCGCCTGGCCGCGCATGTAGATCATGCCGTTGATGCTGGAGCAGCCGCCCAGCACCTTGCCGCGCGGGTAGCGCAGCCGCCGGCCGTTGAGGCCGGGCTCGGCTTCGGTCTGGTAGAGCCAGTCGGTGCGCGGGTTGCCGATGCAATAGAGGTAGCCCACCGGGATGTGTATCCAGTGGTAGTCGTCCTTCTGGCCGGCCTCGATCAGCAGCACCCGCTTGTCGCGCCGGGCGCTCAGGCGGTTGGCCAGCAGGCTGCCGGCGGTGCCGCCGCCGATGATGATGTAGTCGAAGGTGGGGTCGCTCATAAGTGTTTCTGATTCTGTGGTGACCAACTGGCGCGAGTCTGACGCCGAACGGCTGGGCTTGCCAATGAAAAACACCAACACGGCACATAAGCATCGCAAATAATGAGGGCATGAAAACCCCGTGGCGAAACGTCGATCCCCAGGCCCTGCGGGCGTTTGTGGCCGTGGCGCGCGAGGGCCAGGTTTCGCGTGCGGCCCAGCGCCTGCACCTCAGCCAGCCGGCGGTGAGCCTGCAGCTCAAGGCCCTGGCCGAGGCCACCGGCCTCACGCTGTTCAGCCGCACGCCCCAGGGCATGGCGCTCACCGGCGACGGCGCGGCCCTGCTGCCGCTGGCCGACAGGGCGCTGGCCGCGCTGGCGGATTTCGGCCAGGCCGCCGCCGGCCTGCAGGACACGGTGCGCGGCACGCTGCGCATAGGCACCATCCTGGACCCCGAGTTCACCCGGCTGGGGGCGTTCCTCAAGCAGCTGATCGAGACCCGCCCGCAGGTGCAGACCGAACTGAGCCAGGGCATGAGCGGCGATGTGCTGGCGCGCGTGGGTTCGGGGGCGCTGGACGTGGGCTTCTTCCTCGACCTGCCCCACGATCCGCTGGGCGCGCCCTACGCCTTGCGCCCGCTCACGCGTTTCACCTACCGGGTGCTGGCGCCGGCGGGCTGGGGCCCCCAGGTGCTGGGGCGCGACTGGAAGGCGCTGGCCGCCCTGCCCTGGCTGGCCACGCCACCCGCCAGCGCGCACCACCGGCTGCAGCGCCGCGTGTTCGGCCCCGGCTCGCTGACCGGGCTGGAGCCCCGGCGGGTGGCGCTGGTGGATCAGGAGGCGTCGATGCTGGACCTGGTGCGCGGCGGCGTGGGACTGAGCCTGGTGCGCGACGCCATCGCCATGCGCGAGGCGCAGGCGCGCGGCCTCGTGATCGCCGATCAGGTGGTGCTGGAGTGCGACCTGGCCCTGGTGTGCCTGGCCGAGCGCCAGGGCGAGCCGTTGATCGCCGGCGCCTGGAGCGCGCTCGACACGGTCTGGGCCTGAGGCGCGGCTTTCAGAGCACCTCGGCCAGCCGCTCGCGCAGCTGGCCCCAGTCGTCGATGCGCTGGCTGGCCGGAGACGGGCCCGAACCGAACACCAGCACCGGCGTGTCCGGGGCGTTGCGCCGCAGGTGGCGCAGCAGCGACACCCAGGGCTCGGTCGTGTCGCTGTCGATCACGATCACGGCGTGCGCGGCCGACTGGCCGAGGGCGGCGGCTTCCGGCAGGGTGGCGGCGGACACGAACAGGGCGTCGCGCACCAGCGCATGCCAGGCCAGGCGCGCGGCTTCGATGCGCTCTGGCCGGGTGGAAAAGCAGATCATGAGGTGGCGGCCGGTCGACATAGGGTGTCTGGCGAGGGACGGCTCAGTCCCAGCGGTGGCCGCTGGCCAGCCGCGCGCGCACTTCCAGCGCGTTCAGCGGGCGGTCGAACAGGTAGCCCTGGGCCTGGTCGCAGCCCATCTGCCGCAGCAGCTGGGCCTGCTCGGGCGTCTCCACGCCCTCGGCGATGCACTGCACGTCGAACTTGTGGGCCAGCGCGATCACCGTGTCCACGATCTCGCGCGTGCGCACATCGTGCGCCAGGTCGCTGACGAAGCTGCGGTCGAGCTTGAGGCACTGCACCGGGAAGCAGCGCAGGTAGGCCAGCGACGAATAGCCGGTGCCGAAGTCGTCGATGGACAGGCCGACGCCGACCGCGCGCAGGGCGTGCAGCGTGTTGAGCGTGCCGGCAAAGTCGTTCATCAGGACGGATTCGGTCAGTTCCAGCTCGATCAGGCTGGGCGGCAGGTGGTGGCGCAGCAGCGCGTTCTGCAGCCGGGTGGCCATGTCGGGTTTCTGGAACTGGGGCGCCGACACGTTGATGGCGACCGGCACCAGCCGCAGGCCTTCGGTGCGCCAGGCCGCCAGTTCGCGCAGCACGCGCTCCATCACACGGGTGCCGAGGTCGGCGATCAGCCCGTTGCGTTCGGCCATGGGGATGAAGACGGATGGCGGCACCGGCTGGCCGTCGGGGCCGTTCCAGCGCGCCAGCGCCTCCAGCCCGACCAGGCGGCCGGTGGCCAGGTCCACCTTGGGCTGCCAGGCCACGCGGATGCGGTCGGCCAGTATGTCCTCGCGCAGCGCGCGCACCATGCGGCGGTGCTCGTCGAGCTGGGCGTAGTGCACCACGCCGCAGGGCAGCTGGGCCGACTGGCGCGCGGCGGAGGCGTGCAGCAGGGCGTCGCCCGCTTCCTGCGCGGGGTCGGCCAGCAGCGACACGCCCACGCTCACGTCGATCATCAGGGTGCGCGCCGTCCCGGCCTCATAGCTGCCGCAGGCGGCCCGGCGCACCGTGTCGACCGCGCCCTGGATCTGCTCGGCCTCGGGCACGTGGGTGGGGTCGTCGGAGGTCCAGGCCAGCGCGAACTCGTCCGGGCCCACGCGGCCCAGCACGCCCTGGCCGCCGTAGGCGGTGACGGCGCGCAGGCAGCGCAGCGCGACCTGGCGCAGCACATGGTCGCCTACGCGCAGGCCGTGCTGCTCGTTGAGTTCGGTGAAGCGGTCGATGTCCAGCACCACCATGGCCAGGGTGCCGTGGCCGTTGCGCAGCTGGTTGGCCGCCCGCAGGAAGGCACGCCGGCCCGGCAGCCCGGTGACGGGGTCGAGGTCGCCCAGATCGTTGGCGGCGGCCAGGGGGGCGGTCGGGGCCATCAGCGCGGTGGAATACATGGTCACTCCAGAAACGGTTCGTCGATGGAGTGAATGCTAAAAACGGCGCTGTCCGCCGTATGTAGGGGGTTCTCGACGGGCGCTGTCGGCGAACGCCGACAGGTGCTGTCATTCGTTATCGACCAGCCCCACCCGCACGGCCCAACGCACCAGGCCCGTGATGTCCTGCACGCCCACCTTGGCCATGAGCCGGCTGCGGTAGGTGTCCACCGTCTTGGGCGACAGGTGCAGCGCCTCGCCGATGGCCGTGCTCGACTGCCCCTTGACCACCCGTGCCAGGATCTGCCGCTCGCGCGGCGACAGGCCTTCCAGCGGGTCGTCGCCCGGCTTTTCGGACAGCGCGGTGATGGCGAGGTCCGCCACCTCGTGGCCCAGGTGGCGGCGCCCGCCCAGCACGGTGGTGATGGCGGCCAGCACCTCGCGCGCCGGCGAACCCTTGAGCACGTAGCCTGCCGCGCCCAGGCGCAGCGCCTCGCCGATGTGGCGCGAGCTGGCCGACATGGTGAGCATCACGCAGCGCACCGGCAGGCCGCGGCGCTGGAGATCGGCCAGCAGCTCCAGGCCCGAGCGCTCGCCCAGGTGGATGTCGAGCAGCAGCACCTCGGGCGCCAGGCGCTGGATGTCGGCCAGCGCCTGGGCGGGCTGGTCGGTCTCGCCCACCACCTGGTGGCCGGCGGCTTCCAGCACGGCGCGCATGCCGTCGCGCACCAGCGCATGGTCGTCCACCAGGTAGATGCGGCTCATCGGTGCCTCCTCATGAGGTGGCCCCCCATTCCAGCCGCACCAGCGTGCCGCCCTCGGGCGGTGCCAGCACCGACAGCGTGGCGCCGATGGCGATGGCGCGCTCGCGCATGCCGACCAGGCCCAGGTGGCCGGGGCGGCCGAAGGCCAGCTCCTGTGGCAGGCCCAGGCCGTCGTCGGCCACGTCCAGCAGCAGCGTGCGGTCGGTGCCGCCCACCGTCACCGTGATGTGGGCGGCCTGCGCGTGGTGCATGGCGTTGATGAGCGCCTCGCGCGCGACCATGAAGCCGGCGTGCTCCACGTCGGCCGGCCAGCGCTGCGTCCGCGCGCCGTCCTCGACCACCAGGTGCAGCTTGGCCGGCGCGGCTTCGTCCCCGCGCAGCCGGCACTCGTTCTCGAGCGCCGCCGCCAGCCCCGACGACTCCAGCAGCGGCGGTCGCAGTTCGGCCAGCGCCTGGCGCACCTCGGCCACCGCCGTGCGCGCCAGCTCGCCCAGCACCCGCAGCCGGACCTGGACGGCGGGCGGCTGTTCGCCCAGGATCTGTTCCGGCAGCGCCTCCATCGACAGGCGCAGCGCGGCCAGTGTCTGGCCCAGGCCATCGTGCAGGATCTGCGCGAGGCGGCGGGTGGTGTCCTGTTCCTGCTCCATCAGCCGGTGCGCCAGTTCCGAGAGCTCCATCTGATGCTGCGCCTGCTGGCGCTCGGCCCGCGCGCGCTCGCTGACGTCGCGCAGGATGGCGGTCAGCACCTTGCGCCCGCGCACGCTGACCTGCGAGATGGAAGCCTCCAGCTCCAGCAGCTGGCCGTCGGCGCGCAGGCCACCGACGCGGCCCGCACCCATGCTGCGCAGCGTGGTGCGGGACTCGGCGAAACGCTGCAGGTGGGCCATGTGGCCGTCGCGGTGCGCGGGGGGCAGCAGGCGGTCCAGCGGCTGGCCCAGCATCTCCGGTGCCGGCACCTGGAAGATGCGTTCGGCCGCCGGGTTGAACAGCTCGATGCGGCCCTCGGCGCTGGTGCTGATGATGGCGTCGCTGGACGACTGGATGATGGCCGACAGCGTCTCGGTCTGCTGGCCCAGCCGCTCGCGCGCGTCGCGCTCGGCCGTCAGGTCGCGCACCTTGGCGATCAGGCCGCTGAAACGCCCTTCGGCGTCCAGCACCTTGCTCAGGTGCCACTCGCCGCGTATGGGCGCGCCGTCCAGCCGCTCGACGTTGAGCTCGAACATCCAGGGGCCGGGCTCGCCCTTCAGCCGAGCCAGCACCTGCTGCCGCAGCGCTGGCGGGTCGACCCAGCGGATCACGTCGAGTACCTCCCGGCCGTTGGCCTCGGCCGTCCAGCCGAAGGTGCGCGCGGCATCCTGGTTCCAGTAGACCAGGCGGGAGTCGGCGTCCACGCAGTAGACCGGCGCTGGCAGCAGGTCCAGCACGGTCTTGATGCGCTCCACATCGTGCAGCACGCGGCGCAGCAATTCCTCGCCCGGCGTGCCCGGCGAGGTCAGCCGCGGCAGGTTCTGGATCTGCGCCAGCAGGGCGTCCAGCGCGGCGGCCGGCGCCTGGCCGCCCTTGTCGGCCAGCCGTTCGGAGACGGCGCCGAACACGCGGGCATACGGCCGCGTGAGCCGGCGCGAGAGCCAGACGCCTGCGCCCCCGATCAGCGCCGCCGCCACCACGCCGCCGATGACCAGCGCCTGCTGCAGCTCCCGGGCCGGGGCCAGCGCCGCACGCAGCGGCTGCGCGCCCACCACGTCCCAGCCGATCTCCAGCGGCGAGTCCTGCGCCGCCACCGGCTGGCGCGCCACCACCCAGGACTCGCCCTCCAGGCTGTCCACCACCGCCGCCACCGGCTGGCCCATCTGCGCCAGCGGCGGGCGCTCGCCCATCACGGTGCGCCCGTCCGGCGTGGCGAGCGACAGCGACAGCTCGCGCCGCCCATCCGCCGGACCCAGCACCGCCTGCAGCAGATCGATGAAACGCTGGTCGGCCAGGTGGGCCGCCAGCACGGCGCGGGGCTGGCCCGCGGGGCCGGTGACTGGCAGCGCCAGGTCGGCCATCTCGGCCGGCACCGGCCGGCCGGCCCGCTCCAGCACCGGCCTGAGCGCGACCGGCGGGTGGAAGCTGCCGAACCACAGGCCCTGCAGGCCCCGGGAGAACACGGGGCGGTGGGCAATGTTCACGCCCTCCAGCAGGCCGTCGCTGGCCGCCCGCACCGTGCCGTCCAGCGACATCCAGCCGATCCAGACATAGCTGCTGCTGCTGTCCTTGAGCCGCTGCAGCGCCACACGGACCTGGTCAGGGTCAGGGTCGGGGGCCTGCAGCGGCGCACTCTGGGCCAGGCCGTGCATCTCGGCCGCGCGGCGCGACATTTCCCCGCCCACCCGCTCCGACAGGGAGCGGGTGGCCTGTTCCACGCGCCGGAGCGCCCGCTGCGAGAGTTCATCGGCGACGATGAACTGGGTCGCCAACACGACCAGACCCAGCAGCAAGGCGGCCACCAGCGCCGGAACCGCGGGCAGAAGGCGTGGCACGCCCAGCGGAGAAGGCATCATGGATAGCGAGTTTGCCATTTTTGATACTTTTGGGGAACCCGGAATTTTGCTGGCGCAGGCGCGGACTTCTGGCTAAAAACGGGCACTGATGATGTTCAACACCGCCCTGGGCCTTCTGCCGGTCCTGATCGCCCACCCGGAACCGGCGCCTGCCACGCCGCTGGGCGGCGGCGTGCTGGGTTTCGTGCTGGAGGTGCGCGAGGAAACGGTGCTGGCGCTGGCGCTGGTGCTGCTGCTGCTGGTGCCGGTGGCCATCTACAGCGCGCGCCGCTTCGGCCGCCAGCAGCGGCGCCTGCGGCTGTCGCTGCAGCAGCACGCCGACGCGCTGGAGCTGGCCCGCGCCAAGCTGGCCCATCTGGTGCAGACCGGCATACGGCTGGGCAGCGAGCCCGACCGCGAGGCGCTGTTCGATCACGTGCTCTCGGGCGCGCGGGACGTGGCGCACTGCCAGGTGGCCACGCTGTTCGTCAAGACCGAGCAGCGGACCCTGCGCATTGCCGTGCGCACCAACAAGGACGCGCCGCTGCCGGTGGTGGAGCTGCCCCTGTTCGAGGACGGCGGCGAGCCGGTGAAACGCTACGTATCCACCTACGTGGCCCACACCGGCGAAAGCGTGGTGATCGACGACGTCTATGCCGAGACGCGCTTCGACCTCACCGGCACCCGGCAGTTCAGCGAGCAGTCCGGCTTTCGCACCATCTCCATGCTGACGGTGGCGCTGTCGCCGCGCGAGGGCGAGATCATCGGCGTGCTGCAGCTGCTCAACTGCGAGGATCCCGAGACCGGCGCGGTGGGGCCGTTCGACCGGGACACGGTCGGGTTCATGGAGGCGCTGGCGGCGCAGGCGGCGGTGGCGCTGGAGAACCAGAACCTGCTGGCCGCGCAGAAGCGCCTCATGGATTCCATGATCAAGGTCATCGCTGGCGCCATCGACACCAAGAGCGCCTACACCGGTGGCCACTGCGAACGGGTGCCCGAGCTGGCGCAGATGCTGGCCGACGCCGCGGAAGGCGTGACCGAGGGGCCGCTGGCCGATTTCCGCTTCCACAACGACGAGGAGCGGCGCGAGTTCCGCATCGGCGCCTGGCTGCACGACTGCGGCAAGGTGACCACGCCCGAGTACGTGGTGGACAAGGCCACCAAGCTGGAAACCATCTACAACCGCATCCACGAGGTGCGCACCCGCTTCGAGGTGCTGCTGCGCGATGCCGCGATCGAGCGGCTGGAGGCCATCCACGAACGTGGCGAGCCGCGCGAGGCGGCGGATGCGGGCTTCGCGCAGCGCAAGGCCCGGCTGCTGGACGACTTCCGTTTCATCGCTGCCTGCAACCTCGGCAGCGAACACATGGACGAGGCCGATCGCGAGCGGGTGCGCCGCATCGCCGGGCAGCGCTGGCTGCGCCATTTCGACAACCGGCTGGGCCTGGCCCACGACGAGCGCCGCCGCTTCGAGGCCACGCCCGCGCCCGAGCTGCCGGTGTGGGAGCCGCTGCTGGCCGACCAGCCGCACCACCGCATCGCCTGGCCCGGCGGCGCGGCGCCCGCCACGGGCGAGCGCTTCAACCTGCGCCCGCGCGAGCACCTGTACGACCAGGGCGAGGTCTACAACCTCAACATCCCCTACGGCACGCTCACGCCCGAGGAGCGCTTCAAGATCAACGAGCACATCATCCAGACCATCACCATGCTGGAACAGCTCCCGTTCCCCGAGCACCTGCGGCGCGTGCCCGAATACGCCGGCACCCACCACGAGACGCTGACCGGCACCGGCTACCCGCTGGGCCTGACGGCCGCCCAGCTCTCGGTGCCCGCGCGCATCATGGCCATCGCCGACATCTTCGAGGCCCTGACCGCCTCCGACCGGCCCTACAAAGGCCTCAAGACCCTGTCGGAATCGGTGCGGCTGCTTGCGCGCTTCCGCGACCGGGGCCACATCGACCCGGTGCTGTTCGAGCTTTTCCTCACCTCCGGCGTCTACCGCGCCTACGCCGCGCGCTTCCTGCTGCCCGAGCAGATCGACGAGGTGGACATCACGCCTTACTTGTCATGAGCGCCGCCCGGCCGCCCGAAGGCGCGAACGCCCCCCTGGGGGGCAGCGAACCACGCGCAGCGGGGAGCGTGGGGGCTTCGGTCGTGCCGGGTCACGTCCTGCCGGTGCTGGTGGCGGCGCAGTTCGCCGGCACCTCGCTGTGGTTCGCCATCAACGCCGTGATGCCCGACCTGCAGCGCGAGTTCGGCTGGCCGGTCACGGCGGTGGGCGCGCTGACCTCGGCGCTGCAGTTCGGCTTCATCGCCGGCACGCTGGTGTTCGCCCTGCTGGCCGTGGCCGACCGCTGGCCGCCACGCCGGGTGTTCCTGGTGTGCGCGCTGGCCGGCGCCGCCTGCACCGTGGGCGCCTGGGCCATGGTGGCGCATTACCCGGCGCTGCTGGCCTGGCGCTTCGCCACCGGCTTCTTCCTGGCCGGCATCTACCCCGTGGGCATGAAGATCGCCGCGCAGTGGTACCCGCGCGGCCTGGGCGCGGCGCTGGGGCTGCTGATCGGCGCGCTGGTGCTGGGCTCGGCCAGCGCCCACGCGCTGCGCGCCCTGGGCGATGCCCTGCCCTGGCACGTCCTGATGCTGGGCGTGGCCGCGCTCGCCGGCGGCGGCGGCGTGCTGCTGCACGCCACCCTGGGCGATCCGCCGGCCGCGCCCGCGCGCGTGAGCACGCTGCAGTGGCGCGCGCTTGCCGCCGTCTGGACCGACACGCGCGTGCGCAGCTCGGTGCTGGGCTATTTCGGCCACATGTGGGAGCTCTACACCCTGTGGGTGCTGGTGCCGCTGATCCTGGCCACCCGGCTGTCGGGCACCGCGCTGTCGTGGGCGGCGTTCGCGGTGCTGGCCTCGGGCGCCATCGGCTGCGTGGCGGGGGGCTTCGCCGCCCGGCGCTGGGGCAGCGCGCGCGTGGCCTCGGCGCAGCTGGCCATCAGCGGCCTGTGCTGCCTGCTGGCGCCCTGGATGGTGGGGGCGGGTGACGCGGCTTTCGCGCTGTGGCTGCTGGTCTGGGGCATCACGGTCGCGGGCGACTCGCCGCAGTTCTCCGCCCTGACCGCCACCAACGCGCCGCCGCAGGCCGTGGGCAGCGTGCTCACCCTGGTCAACAGCATCGGTTTCGCCATCTCCATCGCCAGCATCCTGCTGTTCGTCGAACTGTCGGCGCGCGTGCCGCTGGGGCTGCTGCTCACGGGGCTGGCGCTGGGCCCCGCGCTGGGCCTGTGGGCGATGCGCCCGCTGCTGCGCGAAGCCGCCACCTAAAATCGCGGCCTACCGTTTCATGGAACACGCCTTGTCCGACGCACCGCCGCTCTATGTGGATCTCGACGGCACGCTCGTGCGCACCGACACGCTGCACGAGTCGGTCCTGCTGCTGCTGCGCCGCCACCCGCTCAACCTGCTGCGCCTGTTCGCCTGGCTGCTGCTGGGCAAGGCCGGCTTCAAGCGCCGCCTGGCCGATGCCGTGCGGCCCGCGCCCGCGCAGCTGCCCTACGACGAGCGCGTGCTGGCTTTCCTGCGCGCCGAGCACGCGCGCGGCCGCACGCTGGTGCTGGCCAGCGCGGCCGATGCCCGCATCGCGCGCGCCGTGGCCGACCACCTGGGCCTGTTCGCCGACACCCTGGGCACCGTGCCCGACGGCCCCAACCTGAGCCGTGTCCACAAGCGCGAGGCCATCGCGGAACACGCCCGCGCCCGGGGCCATGAGCGCTGGGCCTACGCCGGCAACAGCCGCGACGACCTGCCGGTGTGGCAGGGCGCCGCCGAGGCGGTGGCCGCCAACGCTGGCGGCGCGGTGCTGGCCAAGCTGCGCCGCACCCACCCGCAGGCCCGCGTGTTCGAGCGCGAGCCGCTGACGCCGGGCACGGTGCTGCGCGCCATCCGCCTCAAGCAGTGGGCCAAGAACGCCCTGCTGTTCGTGCCGCTGCTGGCGGCCCATTCGCTCGACCCCCAGGCCTGGGCCGCCACGGCGCTGGCCTTCGTGGCCTTCGGGCTGTGCGCCTCGGCGACCTACCTGCTCAACGACCTGCTGGACCTGCCCAATGACCGCGTGCACCGCACCAAGCGCCACCGGCCGCTGGCGGCTGGCCGCATGGGCATCGCGTTCGCGGTCGGGCTGGGCGTGCTGATGATGGCGGCCGCCTTCGTGCTGGCGTTGCGGGTCTCGCTGCCGTTCGCGGGGGTGCTGCTGGTCTACGCCGTGCTCACGCTCGGGTACTCGCTTGCGCTCAAGCGGCTGGCGCTGCTCGACGTGCTGCTGCTCTCCGGCCTCTACACCCTGCGTCTGGTGGCCGGCGCGGCGGCGGCGGACGTGACGCTGTCCAACTGGCTGCTCGCGCTGTCGCTGTTCCTGTTCCTGAGTCTGGCGCTGGTCAAGCGCTGCGCCGAGCTGGAGGAGCTGCTGCTGAGCGAGGCCACGCGCACCCCGGGCCGCGGCTACCACCAGGACGACCTGTCGGCGCTGCGCGCCATGGGCATCGCCAGCGGCTTCATGGCGGTGCTGGTGCTGGCGCTCTACATCGACAGCCAGAACGGCCGCGAGCTCTACCGCGAGCCCGAGTGGCTCTGGGCCGTGGTGCCGCTGCTGCTGCTGTGGCTCATGCGCATCTGGCTCAAGGTGGGCCGCCGCGAGCTGCACGGCGAGGACCCGGTGGAATTCGCCCTGCGCGACCGGCCGAGCTGGCTGGCGCTGGTGGCGGTCGGGCTGCTGGCGGCGCTGGCCACCTGGGCGCCGGTGCGCGCCACCCTCATCGGAACCTGAACACGAGGACGACCCCCATGAAATCCCTGGCGCTTGGTCTGGCCGTGACCTGCGTGGCCCTGTCGGCGGCGGCCCAGATCGCCATGAAAGCCGGCATGAAGGCCGCCGACGGCGTGGCCGCCACCTATGCCCAGGCGCTGACCAGCCCGCTGGTCTGGCTGGGCCTGGGGCTCTACGGCCTGAGCGCCGTGGCCTGGCTCTGGGTGCTCTCGCGCCTGGACGTGAGCCTGGCCTACCCGCTGGTGAGCCTGGGTTTCGTCTTCACCTTCGCCCTCGGCATCGGCTGGCTGGGCGAACCCTTTTCCTGGCAGCGGCTCGCGGGCTGCGGCCTGATCGTGGCGGGCGTGCTGCTGCTCGCCCTGGACGCCTGACATGACCGTCGATTCCGCCCGCCGCACCTTCGCCTGGGTGTTCGCGCTCACGCTGGCCCTCAAGCTCGCGCTGGCCGCCATGTTCCCCATGACTGGTGACGAGGCTTTCTTCTACCAGTGGGGTGTCCACCCCGCCTGGGGCTATTCGGACCACCCGCCCATGGTGGGCTGGTGGCTGGCCGTGCTGCGGCTGCTGGGCGATTCGACGCTGGCGCTGCGCCTGGCCACCGTGGCCGTGACCAGCGTGATCGCGCTGGGCGTGGTGGACCTGGCGCGCCGCTGGCTGCCGGCCGAGCGCGAGGCCAGCGCCTGGATGGCGGGCGCGGCCTACTTGGCGCTGCCGTGGTCGTGGCTGTTCGTGCTGGTCACCACCGACACGCCGCTGGTGTTCTTCATGGCCGTTTCGGCCTGGTGCTACCTGCGCGCCGACCAGTGCCAGGCCGGCGGCGGCCGCGCCGGCTGGTACGCGCTGGCCGGGCTGTTCGTGGGCCTGGCCTTCCTGTCCAAGTATTTCGCCGCGCTGCTGGGCCTGGCCTACGCGGTGCACGTGCTGGGCTGGCGCCGCGAGCGCTGGTGGTCGCTGCCGCTGATGTTCGCGCTGGCATTGCCCAGCATCGCCGTGAACCTGCTCTACAACGCCTGGCATGGCTGGAGCAACATCATGTTCAACTTCCTCAACCGCAACGAGGGCACGGACTGGGGCTGGGAGAACGAAACGGTCTACCTGCTGATGCTGGCCTACCTGCTCACGCCCTGGCTGCTGTGGCGTTCGCTGCGGGCGCGGGGCCTTGGTGTTCCGCCGGCCTCGCGCACCGTGCTCGTGCTGTGGCTGTTCCCGCTGCTGGTGTTCGCGCTGCTGGGGCTGCGCCGCAGCATCGGCCTGCACTGGGTGCTGGGCTTCGTGCCGCTGTTCGTGCTGTGGGCCGGCCTGCGGCTCGATGCCGACGCGCTCAAGCGCGCGCTGCGCTGGAACGTGGTGCTGTCGGTGCCCCATGTGCTGGCCGTCGCAGCGCTGCTGTTCACGCCGCTGGCGTGGTGGGCCAAGGCCGGCATCCACGAAAAGCTCGTGTTCCTGCGCGAGGGGCCGGCCATCGTGAGCGCGCTGCGCTCCGACCTGCCGGCCGATGCCGGGCTGATGGCGCGCGCCTACAGCCCGGCGGCGGTGCTGTCCTATTACTCGGGCCGCTACGTGCCGGTGTTCGGCGTCGGCCGCCACCACGCGCGCCAGGACGACTGGATCGTCGACTTCCGCGAGTGGAACGGCCGCCGCGTGCGCCTCTTCGACCGCAACCCGTTCCACCTCGAAGAGTTCGCGCCCTTCTTCGAGCGCGTCAGCGCGCGCAGCTTCGTGGTCGAGGGCGTGACCTACTACGTGCTAGATGGCGAGGGCTTCCGCTACCAGCCCTACCGCGACCAGGTGCTGGCCGAGATCGCGCGGCGTTTCCACCAGATCCCGGCCGGGCTGCCGGTGGAGGGCAACCCGTTCTGCGAACGCTACGGTTTTGCCGACTGCGCGCCGGGCCGACCCGGCGGACGCTGACCATCCTCAGCCCGCGTCCACCGCGAACGGCACGCGCGGCGCCACCGCGCACATCAGCTCGTAGCCTATGGTGCCGGCCGCATGCGCGACCTCGTCGATGGTCAGCACCGCACCGTGGGTGCTGCGGCCCCACAGCACCACCTCGCTGCCCAGCCCGGCCTGCGGCACTGGCGTCAGGTCCACGGTGAGCATGTCCATGCTGACGCGCCCGACGATGCGGGTGCGCACGCCGTCGACCAGGACCGGGGTGCCATTTGCCAGTCCGCCCGGCGCGTGGCGCGGGTAGCCGTCGGCGTAGCCGCAGGCCACCACCCCGACGCGCAGAGCGTGCGGCGCGGTGAAGGTGGAGCCGTAGCCCACGGTGTCGCCCGCGGCCAGGTCCTGCACGCCGATGATGCGGCTGGCCAGCGTCATGGCGGGCAACAGGTCCCAGTCGTTCGCGGTGCGTTCCGGGTGGTCGGGCGCGCCGCCGTAGACCAGGATGCCGGGGCGCACCCAGTCGGCCGCCAGCGGCAGGCCTTCGGCCAGCGGGTCGGCGGCGTAGCGCAGGGTGGCCGCGCTGTTGCACAGGCTGCGTTCGCCCGGCAGGTCTCCGGCGGCGGCCTGGAACAGCGCCACCTGGTGGGCGATGCCGCGCGGGCCGTCGGCATCGCTGAAGTGGGTCATCAGCGAGATTTCCTCCACCTGCGGCAGCGCACCCAGCCGCGCCCAGGCGCTGCGAAAGGCCTCGGGCCGGAAACCGAGGCGGTTCATGCCCGAGTTGAGCTTGAGGAACACGCGGTGCGGTGCATGGGTCTTGTGGGCGGCCAGCCAGTCGATCTGTTCGTTGTTGTGGATGGCGTGCCACAGGCCCAGGCGTGAGCACAGCTCCAGGTCGCGCGGCTCGAACACGCCTTCGAGCAGCAGGATGGGGCCGCGCCAGCCCAGGGCGCGCACCCGTTCGGCCTCGGCCAGATCCAGCAGCGCGAAGCCGTCGGCGCCGCGCAGGCCTTCGAAGACCCGCTCGATGCCGTGACCATAGGCGTTGGCCTTGACGACCGCCCAGACGCGCGCGTCGGGCGCGCACTGGCGGGCGCGCTCCAGGTTGTGGCGCAGGGCCGGGAGGTGTACGGTGGCAAGGATCGGGCGTGGCATGGAAACTGACAAAAGTGGTCGAAACGGCTGGCGCCGATGCGGGTGGGTCATGGGGGGCGTGCTATAACCCGCCATCTTTTTACCTCACGATACACAACCGCCACGAGCGGACGTGAGCCGCCGGCCGTCACCAGACTTCAATTCATCGCCATGAAGCGCGGCTTCTACACCATCATGACGGCGCAGTTCTTCAGCTCGTTGGCTGACAACGCGCTGCTTGTCGCCGCTCTGGAGTTGTTACGCAGCCGCCACGCGCCCGAGTGGCAGAGCGCGGCGCTGGTGCCCATGTTCGCGCTGTTCTACGTGGTGCTGGCGCCTTTTGTGGGGGCGTTCGCCGATGCCAAGCCCAAGGGGCAGGTCATGTTCATCAGCAACGCCATCAAGGTGGTGGGCTGCCTGATGATGCTGGCCGGTCTGCACCCGCTGCTGGCCTATGCGGTGGTGGGCCTGGGCGCGGCGGCCTACTCGCCGGCCAAATACGGCATCCTGACCGAGCTGCTGCCGCCGTCCCAGCTGGTCAAGGCCAACGGCTGGATCGAGGGCCTGACCATCGCTTCCATCATCCTGGGCGTGCTGCTCGGCGGCCAGCTGGTGGGGCCCGCGCTGTCGCACTGGCTGCTGGCGGTGGACCTGCCGATGGTGACCACCGGCGTGGACACCGCGCCCGAGGCGGCGATCGCCTCGCTGGTGGTTATCTACGGTCTGGCGGCCTGGTTCAACACGCGCATCCCGCTCACCGGCGTGACGCCGCGCCACCTGCCGGGCAACCCGCTCACGCTGCTGCCCGACTTCTGGATCTGCAACGCCCGGCTGTGGCGCGACCGCCTGGGCCAGATCTCGCTGGCCACCACCACGCTGTTCTGGGGCGTCAGCGGCAACCTGCGGGTAATCATCTTTTCCTGGGCGGCAGCCGCGCTTGGCTACAGCACCACCCAAGCCTCGGGCCTTGTGGGCGTGGTGGCCATCGGCACCGCGGTGGGGGCAGTCGTGGCGTCGGTCCGCATGCGCCTGGACCATGCCACCAAGGTCATACCGCTGGGCATAGGCATGGGTCTGCTGGTCATCCTGATGAACTTCATCGACAACGTCTGGGTGGCCGCGCCTTTCCTGATCCTGCTGGGCGGGCTGGGCGGCTTCCTGGTGGTGCCCATGAACGCGCTGCTGCAGCACCGCGGCCACAACCTGATGGGTGCGGGGCGCTCCATCGCGGTGCAGAACTTCAATGAGCAGGCCTGCATCCTGGGATTGGGCGCACTCTACGTTCTGTCTATCGGAGTGGGGCTGTCGGCTTTTGCCGCCATCACGATCTTCGGGCTCATCGTGGCGGGCGTGATGTGGCTCATCCTGCGCTGGCACCGCCACAACGAGCGCCGCTACCCGCACCAGCTCGCGCGCCTGCTGGCTGTGGCCCGGCGTGATGACCTGCACGGTTGACGCGCCGCGCCGCGGCGCCGTTCACTCCGCGGCGTCCAGGTCGTCCGCGGCCAGCGGGTTCACCGCCTCCAGCCGGTAACCCTGGCCATAGACCGAACTCAGCCGGAAGCCGTTCTCGGGCGCCAGGCGCAGCAGCTTGCGGATGCGCGAGATGTGGGTGTCCAGCGAGCGGCTGCGCAACTCGGTGCCCATGGGGTTGCTCGCGGTCCAGACCGATTCGAGCAGGTGCGAGCGCGACAGCACGCGGCCCTGGTGGCGGAACAGGAACAGCGCGAGGTCGAACTCGCGCTGCTTGAGCTCCACCGCCTTGCCGCCGACCTGCACCGTGGCGTCGGTGGGGCGGAAGCGGTAGATGCCCCACTCGTAGCCGTTCACGTCCTCGTCGTAGGCCCGGCGCAGCAGCGCCCGCACGCGCGCGGTGAGTTCGCCCACGCGCATGGGCTTGTCCATGAAATCGTCCGCGCCGCAGGCTAGCCCCTCGACGATGGAGGCTCGTAGTTGCGGCTGGTGAGGAACAGGATGGGCATCTTCTCCTTCACGTGCGTGCGTTTCCAGCGCACGATGTCGGGTCCGTACCCGTCGGGAAGGTTCCCGTCGATAACGACCAGGTCGTAGCTTTCGCGCGTGAGTTCGCGCAGGAGCTCCTTGGTCGAGCTGAAGGTGTTGCAGTCATGGCCGATCGCCTGGAGGGTGTACTTGGTGAGCCCCAGTTGATCGCTGTCGTCGTCTAGTGAGGCCACTCGTATGGTTTCAATCTCCCGTTCATCTGGTGCCTGGGCACCGGCAGCGCCACTCTATACAGGTACGGCGTCCTGGCCCCTGGGGACTGGACGCAGAGCCCAAAAAAAGACGGGGCACGTGGCCCCGCCGCAACTTCCGGCATCCGACGCGAGGTCGTTGCCGGTCCTCCCTGAAGCTCTGTGACGGACCATCCGTGAATCCTCTCCCATCCTCCTGCTCCATTCCCCCCTGCTCCATCCCCCCCTGCCTCATCCGCTTGCGTGTGACAGCTGCATCATCCGGTGTCGGTGGTGTGCGCATACCGCCGATGCCATGACCGCGATTCTGTCCCGGTCGGTGCGCCTAAGCTAGGGGCGCGGATGGAAACCGGCCGATCCTTGACAGTTGTTTGCATTAAAGACGGCAACCCGGCGACGTGCTAAGGTCGCTGCGGCAGCTGCCACGTCCGGCGGCGATCAAACTGCGGGAGCCACGCCATGACCACCCTCCATGACTTCAGCGCGACCTCCATCACTGGCGAGGAGGTGCCGCTGGCCCGCTTCCGGGGCCAGGTGCTGCTGATCGTGAACACCGCCAGCGCCTGCGGCTTCACGCCGCAGTTCGGCGGGCTGGAAGAGTTGCACAAGACCTATGGCGGCCGAGGCCTGGTGGTGCTGGGTTTTCCGTGCAACCAGTTCGGTTCGCAGGACCCGGGCAGCAACGACGAGATCGCCAGCTTCTGTCAGGTCAACTACGGCGTGAGCTTCCCGATGATGGAGAAGATCGACGTCAACGGCGCCGACGCCCACCCGCTGTACCGCTGGCTCACGGCCGAGGCGCCGGGCCTGCTGGGCAGCAAGGCCATCAAGTGGAACTTCACCAAGTTCCTGGTGGGCAGGGATGGCCAGGTGATTCGGCGCTACGCCCCCCAGGACGCGCCGGCCAAACTCGCCAAGGACATCGAGGCCGCCCTCGCCGCCTGATGCCCTGGCCTGAGTCCCCGGCGCTGCGTCCGGCGCCTTCCGATCAGGGCCGGCGCAGGAAATCCACCGCCAGCGCGGCCAGCGTGCGGGCACCCACCGGCAGCTGGTCCTCGTCGATGTCGAACTGGGGTGAGTGGTTGGGCGAGGCGTTGCCCGCGTTCTTGCCCTTCGGCGGCGCGCCCAGGAAGTAGAAGAATCCCGGCACCACCTTCTGGAACTCGGAGAAGTCTTCCGAGCCGCTCACCTTGGGGATCACCACCGCCTTGCCGTTGCTGGCCAGGCGCAGCGCCGGCACCGAGGCTTCCGTCAGCGCGGGCTGGTTGGTGGTGACGGGGTAGGCTGTGGGGCCGAAGCGCACCTTGGCCTTGGCGCCGCTGGAGGCGGTGATGGCCTCGGCGGTGGTGGTGATGCGCTTGAGCGCGTCCTGGCGCATGCCCTCGTCGAAGGTGCGCAAGGTGCCCGAGAGCTCCACGTTGTCGGGGATGATGTTGTGGCGCGTGCCACCGTGGATGGAACCGATGGTGATGACCGCGGGTTCCTGGCTGATGTTGAGCTGGCGGCTCACGATGGTCTGCATGGCCAGCACCACCTGGCTGGCCGCCACGATGGGGTCTACCGCCGACCAGGGCGACGAGCCGTGTCCGCCGCGGCCTTCCACCTGGATGTTGATCGTGTCGGAGCCGGCCATCAGCGGGCCGCTGCGGTAGCCCACCACGCCAGAGGGCAGGTTGGCGGTGATGTGCAGGCCATAGATCGCCTGCACGTCCTTGAGCGCGCCGTCCTCGATCATGGCCTTGGCGCCGAAGCTGGGTACCTTGCCGCTGGCGTCGGCCTCCACCGGCGCGCCTTCCTCGGCGGGCTGGAAGATGAACTTGATGGTGCCGGGGATCTGGTCGCGCAGCGCCACCAGCGCCTCGGCGGCACCCAGCAGCATGGCGGTGTGGGCGTCGTGGCCGCAGGCGTGCATCACCGGCACTTCCTTGCCGAGGTAGGTGGCCCGGGCCTTGGAGGCGAAGGGCAGGCCGGTGGCTTCGGCCACGGGCAGCGCGTCCATGTCGGCGCGCAGGGCCACCACCTTGCCCGGCTTGCCGCCGCGCAGCGTGCCCACCACGCCGTGGCCGCCCACCCGGGTCTGCACCTCCAGGCCCAGGCGCTTGAGCTGTTCGGCCACCACGCGCGCGGTGCGCTCCTCCTGGCCCGAGAGCTCGGGGTGCTGGTGGAAGTCGCGGCGCCACGCCACCATCTTGGGCTGGGCGGCGTCCACCGCCTGGGCGATGGCCTGCAGGCCGGCCGCGTCCAGGCCCTGGGCCTGGGCGGAGGCAACACAAACCAGACCACCGGACAACACGCCGACGGCCAGGGACAGGGCAGACAGGGAAGCTCGCATGACAAGACCTGAAGAAGTGGATGAGGGCTTCATGCTAGGAGCGGCCGACCCCCGAGATGAAGGCAAAATCGCCATTGAGAAAGCCGATACCGCCACATGTCCGTCTACGCCATCGACATCCCGGTCCTGCCCGAAACCGCGCTGGGCCACGCACTGGGTTTCGTGGAGCTGCTGCGCGCCGCCAACCTGCTGGCCTCGCTGCGCCACGGCCCGCGCGCGCCCCGCTTCGGCTGGCGCTTCGTCGATGCGCAGGGCCGGCCGCTGGCGGCCGAGGAGGGCCTGCTGAAACACCACCAGCGCGAAGGTGCCTGGCGCGACGCGCCGGCCCAGGCCTGGTTCGTGGCGCCGCTGTTGCGCCCGGACGTGCCCGCCATACGCGCCGGCGTGGCCGCGCATGCCGCGCTGTCGCGCCGCCTGGCGGTGGCGCTGGACGCCGGGCAGGTGGTCTGTACGCTGGGCAACGCGGCCTGGTTCGCCGCCGCCAGCGGGCGGCTCGCGGCGGGGCGGGTCTGCCTGCCGTGGTTCTACATCGCCGGCTTCCACCGCGACCACCCGGGTATCGCGCTGGCCGCCGGCGAGGAGTTCTGCGAAGACGGCCTGTGGCTCAGCGCCGCGCTGCCGGCCGGGCTGGACCTGCTGGTGGCGGCGCTGGCGCGGCGCGCCCTGGGTGCCGACATGGCGCAGGTGCTGCTGTCGGCGCTGCGGTCCGACCCCGAGCGCGAGCGCGTGGCGGCGCAGGCGACCCGGGCGCAGCACATTCCGGCCACGCGCGACAGCACGCTGGCCCGCGCCATCACCCACCTGGAGCAGCGGGTGGACCAGCCCTACGACCTGGCCGCGCTGGCGCGGGCCGCGGCGGTGAGCCCGCGCACGCTGCTGCGCCACTTCCAGCAGGTGCTGGGCCATTCGCCGCTGGATCACCTGCACCGCCTGCGCTGCGAACGCGCCCGCGTGCTGCTGGAGATCACGCTGGAGAGCGTGCCCACCATCGCCCAGGCCTGCGGCTATGCCGACCCGGCCGCGTTCCGCCGCGTGTTTGCCCGCCACGTGGGCGAGACGCCCACCGCCTACCGCCAGCGCCGCAGCCTGCGCGCGCCGCGCCAGCGCTGGCGGGTGGAGGCGGCGCCGGGCGGCTGAACGGGGCAACGGGTCTCAGGCCGCCGCCGCGCGCAGCAGCCACTCGCGCAGCGAGGCCACGCCGGCGGGTTCGTCGGCGCGCTCGGGCGTCACCAGCCAGTAGTGCCGCCCGCTGGGCTGGGCCAGGGGGCAGGCCACCACCAGCTGGCCGCGCGCCAGTTCGTCTTCCACCAGCAGGCGCGGTGCCAGGGCCACCCCCAGCCCGTGGGCGGCGGCGGCCACGGTCATGGAAAACAGCTCGTAGCGCGGTCCGCCCAGCGCGTGGGACGCTTCCACGCCGGCCGATTCGAACCACTGGCGCCAGCCATCGGGCCGGGTGCTCTGCTGCAGCAGTGGCAGGGTGGCCACTTCGGCGGGCGTGAGCGCGCTGCGTCCAGCCAGCAGCGCCGGGCCGCAGACCGGCAACACCTCTTCGGGCAGCAGCGCGGCGTGGCGCGTGCCGGCCCAGTTGGTCACCTGTTCGGGCGTGCCGGCGTAGAGGGCGGCGTCGAACTCGGTGTCGGCAAACAGGAAAGGCCGCGTGCGGGTCTCGATGTGCACCACCAGCTGAGGGTGCTCGCGCTGCAGCGCCGGCAGGCGCGGGATCAGCCAGCGGGTGGCGAAGGTGGGCACGGCGGCCAGCTGCACCGCCTGCGCGCTGCCCTGGCGCGCCATCGCGTCCAGCGTGTCGCGTTCCAGCGCGTCCAGCCGGCGCGCCACCTGGGCGGCGTAGTCGGCGCCGCCGGGCGTGAGCCGCACGCCGTGGCGGGTGCGCTGGAACAGCTGCGTGCCCAGGAAGTCTTCCAGCGCGGTGATCTGGCGCGACACGGCGCTCTGGGTCAGCGCCAGCTCCTGTGCGGCCCGCGTATAACTCTGGTGGCGCGCGGCCGATTCAAAGCACTGCAAGGCCTGGGTGGACGGGATTCTGCGTCGCATGTCGGAAAACTCCATAAATGCGCAAAGCGCATATCTAGGTGCGCAATTTTCGTTTGCCCACCCGGAAAAGCAAGCCTACGATCACCCCATCCGACCTTCACCCGACTCCAGGAGACCCCCTCATGAGCAAGCCGACCTTCCACTGGGACGACGCCCTGCTGCTGGACCAGCAGCTGACCGATGACGAGCGCGCCGTGCGCGATGCCGCCCGTGCCTACTGCCAGGAACGGCTGCTGCCGCGTGTGCAGCTGGCCTTTCGCAACGAGACGACGGACCCGGCCATCTTCCGCGAGATGGGTGAGCTGGGCCTGCTGGGCGCCACCATCCCCGAGCAGTACGGCGGCGCCGGTCTCAACTACGTCTGCTACGGCCTGGTGGCGCGCGAGGTGGAGCGGGTCGACTCTGGCTACCGCAGCATGATGAGCGTGCAGAGCTCGCTGGTGATGGTGCCCATCAACG
>CAMLQP010000017.1 GCA_946482115.1 uncultured Comamonadaceae bacterium | reverse complement strand
CGTTGGGCCGGCTCTCGTAGATCATGCCGAACACGCCGATGGGCACGCGCATCTGGCCGACACGGATGCCGCTGGGCTGCTGCTTCATGCCGATCACCTCGCCGATGATGTCGGCCATGGCGGCCAGCTGCTCGCAGCCCTGGGCGCAGGTCTCGATGACCTTGGGGGTGAGTTTCAGGCGGTCCACCAGGGGCTCGGCCAGGCCGCTGGCGCGGGCGCGCTCCAGGTCCTTGGCGTTCTCCGCCTGCAGCGCGTCCACGCTGGCGCGCAGGCGCCGGGCCAGGGCCAGCAGGGCGTCGCGCTTGGCCGCCGCTGGCGCCCGGGCCATCTCGAAGGCGGCGCGGCGGGCTTGCAAACCCAGGGCCTGCATCAGTTCGGGGACGTTGAGCGCGTTCATGGCGACGATTTTCTCACTTCGCCGCGGGTGGCGGGGCCGGCGGCTATCATGCCCCTTCCATCCCTCCAGGAGCCTGAATGAGTCCCGTCAAGATCATCGGCGCCCTGCTCGTCGCCGCCGGCGCACTGGGCCTGGGCTACGGCAGCTTCTCCTACACCAAGGAAACCCACGACCTCAAGCTCGGCCCCATCCAGCTGTCGGTGGAGGAGAAGGAAACGGTCAATGTCCCCGCCTGGGCTGGCGGCATCGCCATTGCGCTTGGCGTGGGCCTGCTGCTGTTCGGCGGCCGCAAGCCCTGAGGCCGGCATGACGCGCCAGCTCATCAGCTCCGGCTCCCCCTTCGAGCGCGAGATCGCCTACTCGCGCGCCGTGGTCGACGGCGACTGGGTGTTCGTCTCGGGCACCACCGGTTTCGACTACGCCACCATGACCATCTCGGACGACGTGGCCGAGCAGGCCGACCAGTGCCTGCGCAACATCGCCCACGCGCTGGAACAGGCCGGTGCCAGCCTGGCCGACGTGGTGCGGGTGCACTACATCCTGCCCCACGGGCCCGATTTCGAGGCCTGCTGGCCGGTGCTGCGCCAACACTTCGGCGAGGTGCGGCCGGCCGCCACCATGATCTGCGCCGGCCTGCTGGATCCGCGCATGAAGATCGAGATCGAGGTCACGGCGCGCCGACACGCCCCGTGACGCGCCCTGAAACACACCCCGGAGTGACCATGCTGGACCCCCAGGCCCGCGCCCTGCTGGAGCTGATGATCGAACGCGGCGTGCCGCCCACGCACACCCTGGGCGTTGACGACGCGCGCCGCTTCTACCGCGAGCGTCGCCACGTGACGCAGCCCGCGCCGCCAGCCGTCGCCGAGGTGCGCGAGCTGGTGGCCGACGGCCCGGTCGGCCCCATCCCGCTGCGCCTGTACCGCGACGGCCCCGACAGCGGCCCGCGCCCGGTGCTGGTCTATTTCCACGGCGGCGGCTGGGTGATCGGCGACCTGGACACCCACGACACCCTGTGCCGGCAGCTGGCCCTGCAGTCCGGCTGCGCGGTGGTGGCGGTGGACTACCGCATGGGGCCCGAGCACCCCTTCCCTGCGGCGGTGCACGATGCTGTCGCGGCGACCCGCTGGGTGGCTCGGCACGCGGCCGGACTCGGCCTCGATGCCGCCCGCCTCGCGGTCGGCGGCGACAGCGCCGGCGGCAATCTGGCGGCCGTGGTGGCGCTGGCCGCGCGCGACGGCGCCGAGGGCCTGGCCCCGGGCGAGCTGGCGATCGCCTACCAGCTGCTGATCTACCCCTCGGTGGACCAGCGCCGCACGGCCGATTCGCACCGGCGCAACGGCCAGGGCTACCTGCTCACGTCCGACACCATCGCCTGGTTCCTGGGCCACTACCTGCGCGGCAAGGACGACGAGTCGGACTGGCGCGCCTCGCCGCTGCTGCACCCCCGTCTGGACGGCCTGCCGCCCGCGCTGGTACTGGTGGCGGGGTTCGACCCGTTGCGCGACGAGGCCGTGGCCTACGCCCAGCGCCTGAGCGAGGCGGGCGTCGCCGCCTCGCTGGTGAGCTTCGAGCGCCAGATCCATGGCTTCATCCCCATGGGCAAGGTCATCGCCGAGGCCAACGAGGCGGTGGCGATCTGCGCCGGCGCGCTGCGGCGCGCCCTGATCGGGCCCTAGACCGGGCAGCCGCTCAGCGCGGCGCGCAGGCCCGGCACAGGCCCAGCGCCAGCTGGTGCAGCGCGACCCAGGCATCGGTCGGCCAGTCGGCGAACTTCAGCCCCTTGACGATGCCGTCCACGCGGTGCGCGTCCTGCACCAGCCGGCTCAGCGTGGCCGCGTCCAGGCGCGGCAGCACGCGCTCCATGAGTTTTTCCTTCAGGCCCCAGACGCGGTTCTCGCGCAGCGCCAGCGGCAGCGGCTTGCCGTCGTCCAGGGCCTGGCGGATGCGGTGCAGGGTGCGGATGTCCTCGGCCAGCGCCCAGTGCACCAGCACCGCGGCCTCGCCCTCGGCCTGCAGCCCGTCGAGCATGCGCTGCACGCGGTCGAGCCGGCCGGCCAGCACGGCCTCGCTGAGCTTGAAGACGTCGTAGCGCGCCACATTGAGCACGGCCGACTCGACCTGCTCGAACGACAGCTCGCCCTCGGGGTGCAGCAGGCCCAGCTTCTGGATCTCCTGGTGGGCGGCAAGCAGGTTGCCCTCCACCCGGTCGGCGAAGAACTGCAGCGTGCGCTGGCCCTCGTCGCCCGCGCGCACGCGCTGGCCCTGCTGCTGCAGCCGCTGGGCGATCCAGGGCGGCAGCGCCTGGCGCTCGATCGGGTCGGTGCGCACCATCACGCCGTTGGCGTCGAGCGCGCCGAACCACGCGCTCTTGGTGGTGGCGCCGTCCAGACGCGGCAGGAACACCAGCGTGAGCACCGCGTCGTTGCCCTGCGCGGCCTCGGCAATCTGCTGCAGCGCCTGCGAGCCGTCCTTGCCGGGCTTGCCGGAGGGGATGCGGATCTCGATGATCTGGCGCTCGGCGAACAGGCTCAGCGAACCGCCGGCGGCCAGCACCTCGCTCCAGTCGAAGTGCGCGCCCGAGACGGTGAACACCGTGCGCTCGCTGTAGCCGGCCTCGCGCGCCGCGCGCCGCACCGCATCGGCGCACTCCTGCTGCTGCAGCGGCTCGTCGCCGTACAGGGCGTAAAGGCTGCGCAGGCCGCGCTGGAGGTGCTGGGCGATCTGGGCCGGGGCAATCTGCATGGGGCCCGAGTGTAGCGGCGAGCCTCCGGTTGGCGGCCCGTCAGGGCCTCATTTCAGGCTGCTGGCCAGAAAGGCCTGCAGGCGCTCGCTTTGCGGGCGCGCCAGCACCGCGCGAGGATCGCCTTGCTCCTCGATCTGACCTTTGTGGAGGAAGACCACGTGGTTGCTCACCTCGCGAGCGAAGCTCATCTCGTGCGTGACCACGATCATGGTGCGGCCTTCTTCGGCCACCGCACGCATCACGCGCAGCACCTCGCCCACCAGCTCGGGATCCAGCGCCGAGGTCGGCTCGTCGAACAGCATGACCTTGGGCTCCATGGCCAGCGCACGCGCGATGGCCACGCGCTGCTGCTCGCCACCCGACAGGTGGGCCGGGAACGCGTCCTTGCGGTGGTAGACGCCGACCTTGTTCAGGTAGCGTTCGGCGCGCTCCACGGCCTCGGTCCTGGACAGGCCGAGCACCTGCGTGGGCGCTTCGATGATGTTTTCCAGCGCGGTCATGTGGGCCCAGAGGTTGAAGTGCTGGAACACCATGGTGACCTGCGTGCGCAGGCGTTGCAGCTGACGGTGATCGCGCGCCTTGAGGGCGCCCTGGTCATCGGGCACCAGATCCAGTGATTCGCCAGCCACGGTGAGGCTGCCGGCGTTGGGGTGTTCCAGCAGGTTGAGACAGCGCAGGAAGGTGCTCTTGCCCGAGCCGCTGGAGCCGATCATGGAGATGACGTCGCCGGCGCGCGCCTGCACGCTAACGCCTTTGAGCACTTCGTTGCCGCCGTAGCGCTTGACGATGCCTTCGGCCTGCAGTTGGATGGGTTGGGACATGATGGATGGACGAAAAGAAATTCAGGGGCTGAGCAGCTTGCCGGTGCGTGCCAGCGTGGTGCCCGCGATCTTGCCCAGGCGTTTGCCGACGGGTGCCCAGCGGCTGCCGCAGCGGGCGTACAACACTCCGGCGGAGCGGCAGTGAATGGGATGGGTGGTGCCACTTTCAGGGTCCACCAGCTCGGCGATCAGGTCGCCTGCGGCGACCCGTTCACCAGGGCTGCGGTGGAAGACCACCACGCCGGTGGCCGGTGCGGTCAGCGGCTCGGAGCCTGACAGCGGCGTGGCCTGGCACAGCGGCTCGGGCAGCACGGGCGCGGGGCCTGCGACCACGCCGCGAAGGCGCAGGAAGTCGATCAACGCGTCCGCATCCTGCTGCGCAAGGGCCAGACTGGTATCGGCTTCGCCGCGCAACTCCACGGTGGCGCCGAAGCAGGCCAGCGGCAGCGGGTGCTGCGGCAGGGCCTGCTGCAGGCGCAGCCACGTGGCGCTGCAGGATTCGTCGAACGGCGAGTCACCGGACTCGGTGGCCAGCAGCAGCGCGTGAGAGCGCAGCAGGGCGTTGAGCTGGCTGGCGGCTTCCACCTGCGGGGTCAGCGCGTAGACGTGCATCACGGCATCAGCGTCGCAATGCAGGTCCAGCACCACATCGGCGTCGGCGGCCAGTTGCAGCAAGCGGCGCTTGAGGTCTTCGGCCGGGGTGGCGGCTTTCAGTTCGGCGGCGGCCTGGCGGATGGCTTCGCGCACCAGGCGCTGGTTGACGGCCTCGTCGCTGCCCAGCCGGTCCTGCACCAGCGCTTGCGCACGGGGCGCGAGATCGGCAAAGCCGCGGTTGAAGTTCTTGCCGTCGTGCAGCGCAAAGCGCCCTTGCTGTTGACCCAGCACCGTTTGACCCAGCCCGATGGGGTTGGCAAACGGCACCAGGATCACTTCGCCGAGGATTTGACCGGCCGCGTCCAGTGCGGCCAGCTTTTCGCGCAGCACGTGGGCCACCACCAGTGCCGGCACCTCGTCGGCATGCAGCGCCGCCTGCAGGTAGGCCTTGGGGCCGCTGCCGGCTTGACCGTAGCGCATCACCGTCAGCGTCCGCCGCGTGCCGGGGGTGTCGCTCAGGAGTTCGAGGGTTTCAGTGTGCATGGTCTGTCTTGTGGTCAGGGTTCATCGCGTGGTCGGAGCGGATTGCGGGCGCAGGTGGCGCAGGAAACGCCACTCCAGCAGCTTGAAGCCCCCAGCCAGGGTGAAAGTCAGCACGAAATAGATCACTGCCGCGGTGCCAAACGCCTCGGCCGGCAGCAGGTAGTTCGCGTAGACGTCGCGTGCCACGCGGGTGACGTCCACCAACGTCACCGTGCTGGCAATCGCGGTGGCGTGCATCATGCCCACGGCCTCGTTGCTGTATTGCGGCAACGCGCGGCGCAGTGCGCTGGGCAGCAGGATGCGGGTGTACAGCTTCAGGCCTGACAGGCCATAGCTGTGCGCCGCTTCCACTTCGCCCGAGGGAGTCGCGCGCAGCGCGCCGGCGATGATCTCGGTGGTGTAGGCGGTGGTGTTGAGCGCAAACGCCAGCCAGGCGCAGAACCAGGCGTTCTTGAACAGCACCCAGGCCGCGCTTTCGCGGATCAGCTCGAATTGTGCGAAGCCGTAATAGATCACGAACATCTGCACCAGCAGCGGTGTGCCACGAAAGACGTAGGTGAACAACCACACGGGCCTGGAAACCCAGTGCTTGCGCGAAACCCGGGCCACGGCCAGCGGCACCGACAGCAACAGGCCGGTGGCCAGGCTGATGGCGAGCAGGATCAGGGTGACCTTGAGGCCTTGCAGGTAGTTGGGGAGCTGCCCGATGACAAGCGCCCAGTCGATCAGGTCCGTCATCTCAGAACTCCACTTTCTTGACGCCCAGGCTGTAGCGCGCTTCCAGACGCGACAGCAGGAAGATGGACACGGTGGTCACCGCCAGGTACAGGCAAGCCGCCACCACGTAGAAGGTGAACGGCTCGCGCGTGGCAGCGGCGGCAAGGCCGGCGCGGTGCACCATGTCGTCCAGGCCGATGATGGAGACCAGCGCGGTGGCTTTGACCATCACCAGCCAGTTGTTGGCAAAGCCGGGGATGGCGTGGCGCACCATCTGGGGCAGCACGATGCGCCGCCACATGGTGATGGCCGTCAAGCCGTACGCCTGGGCCGCCTCGAACTGGCCGCGCGGAATCGCCAGAATGGCGCCGCGAAACGTTTCCGTCAGGTAGGCCCCGAAAATGAAGCCGATGGTGAGCACCCCGGCGGCGAATGGCGGGACGTCGATGTAGCCCCAGCCGCGCGACTCGGCCAGGTTGTTCAGCAGGATCTGGCCACCGTAGAAGATGGCCAGCATCAGCACCAGCTCAGGCAGGCCGCGGATGAGGGTGGTGTAAATGTTGGCCAGCGTGCGCGCGATGCGCGAGCCGGACAGCTTGGCGGCGGCGCCGATCAGGCCGAAAGCGCAGGCCACGGCCAGGGCACTGGCGGCCACGCGCAGCGTCGACCACAGGCCCTCCAGGATGGCGGGCAGGTATCCGTGCAGCATGATGGAAAAGGTGTGAAAGCCGGGCGGCCCCGAGGTCGGGGCCGCCGGCGGGAAACGAACAGCGCGAGGGCTTACTGGGCGCCGCTGATGTCGAAGTCGAAGTACTTGGCGTTGAGGGCCTTGTAGGTGCCGTTGGCCTTGATGGCTTTCAGAGCGGCGTTGACTTTTTCACGCAGTTCGGTCTCGCCCTTGCGCATGGCGATGCCCACGCCACCGTCCACACCCGAGCCCAGGCGGACCGAGGGGCCGACCTGCTCGAAGCCCTTGCCTTCAGGCTTCTTCAGGAAGGCTTCGGCCGACACCACGGAGGAGCCGAAACCGATGTCGCCACGGCCGGCCGCCAGCTCCAGGTAGACATCGCTTTCCTTGGCCACCAGCAGGACTTCGCTGTCCTTGTAGTTTTCGGTCACGAACCGGGCGCGCGGGCTGTTGCGCAGCACGATGATCTTCTTGCCCTTGAGCGATGCGGCCGAGTGGTCTTTGAACTGGCCGGCCTTGGCCACCCAGCGCGACGGCACGTCGTAGTACGGATCACTGAAGTCAGCCACGCGCTTGCGCTCTTCGCTGATCGTCATGGAAGCGACGATCATGTCGAACTTCTTGGCGTTCAGCGCCGGCATCATGCCGTCCCACTCCTGCTGCACCAAGGTACATTCGGCCTTGAGCTCGGCACAGACGGCGTTGGCGATGTCGATGTCGAAACCGGTCAGTTTGCCATCGGCACCCAGACGGGAGAAAGGCGGGTAGTTGCCCTCGACACCGATGCGCACCTTGGTCCAGCCCGGAGCCTGGGCCTGGGCAGCGAACGGGGTCAGCAGGGCCGCGGCGACGCTCGCGACGAAGAACAGCTTGCGAATCATGAAAACATCCTTTTCGGGGTTGACTGGGGTGGAATGCCGTTACAGTTGAACGATATTTTTCATGATTGTAAATTCTGAAAATCATGCCAAAAATCAAGGTAAACCCTGATCCCCCGGGCGTTTTTGCGCCACCTGAGCTGGTGTTCGGCCAGTCCCGGCTCGGCCAGCAATTGCGCGACCTGCTCAACAACCACGCCGCAACACCGGGCAACCGGGCCATCGCCGACTTCCTGCTGCGCAATCCGGTGCGCGCCGTGGCCTGGGGCATAGAGGAGCTGGCGGCCAACGCGGGTACCTCCACGGCCACCTTGAGCCGCTTTGCCCGGGTGCTGGGCATGAACGGGTTTGCCGCCCTGAGGGCCGAGATGGCTGCCGTGCTGCAAGGCGTGCTGCAGCCGGTGGAAAAACTCCGGGGCGCGGTCGGCCAGGGGGGTGATCACCACCAGGCCGTGGCCGGGTGTGTGGAGGCCAGCCTCGCGAACGCCCAGGCCGCGGCCCAGGGGCTGGACGGTCCGCTGCTGGCGGACTGCGCGGCCCGCCTGGTGCAGGCCAGCGGCGTGTACACGCTGGGTTTCGGCCTGAGCGCCCACCTGGCGGCGATCCTGGCGCTGGACCTCCAGCCTTACTACCCGGGGTTGATCAACGTCGTCGAGTTTGGCGGCACCGAGGTTGCCGCGGGCCGGCTCATGAACATCGGCCCGGGCGATGTGCTGGTGGCCATCTCCCTGCCCCGCTATGCCGATGATGCCCTGCGACTGACGGGCTATGCCCGCTCGCGCGGTGCCACCGTGATCGCCATCACCGACTCCCTGGCCTCTCCGCTGGCTTCGCTGGCCGACCACGTCCTGCTGGCGCCGGCGCAACACCCCGTGCTGCCCAGTGGCACGGTCGCCGCCCTGCTGGTGATTGAGGCCCTGGTCAGCGCGGTGGTGCTGAGCACCACGGGACAGGTCGAGAAAGCCGGCCGGCTGACCGAAGCGATCTCTCACTACCTCTACACACCACGGCCGTCGTAGCAGGCGCCCCGGCGCGGTCAGCCAGGTGCTGCGGCTACAGCTTGAATGTCGACAGCAGCAGGCTGGTTTCGGTGCTGGAGATGCCCTCCAGCAGCCGTATGCGGCCCAGCACCTGGTCGAAGTCCTCCAGCGAGTCGGCATAGAGCTCGGCCACGATGTCCCAGCGCCCGTTGGTGCTGTGCAGCGCGCCCACCGCCGGATCCCCACGCAGGGCCTTGAGCACAAGGTCGGTGCGGTTGCCCTCCACCGCCACCGTCATCCAGGCGCGGATGCGCCGGGCCTGCACCTGGGGCTTGAGGCGGACCGTGTAGCCAACGATGGTGCCATTCGCCTCCAGCTTGTCGAGCCGGTTCTGCACCGTGCCACGCGAGACGCGCAGGCGCTGGGCCAGGCTGGCCACCGGCAGCCGCGCGTTGTCCCGCAATTCAGCGATCAGTTGTCGGTCGAGGTCGTCCATTTTTGCTCAGATCGTCAGTAGTTACTGACATTTTGTCATCTTATATTAAAGAATTGCGCAAACTTCTGTCTATTCATTGGGTTGTTGCCTTTGGACAATGACCGCTATTGAACCCAGACAAGACAGGAGACCGTTTCATGGTGAATTACCTCGGCGTCGACAGCGTGCGCCAACTCGTGGCCCAGGTGGGTCTGGCGCCTTTCCTCGAGCGGCTGGTCGGCGAGATCGAGGCCGACTACCGCCGCTGGGAGTCGTTCGACAAGTCGGCGCGCCATGCCATCCACTCGGAAGTCGGCGTGATCGAACTCATGCCGACCAGCGACGGGCAGATGTACTGCTTCAAGTACGTCAACGGTCACCCCAAGAACACCGCCGAAGGGTTGCTCACGGTCACCGCCTTCGGTGTGCTGGCCGATGTCGACACCGGCTACCCGCTGCTGATCTCGGAGCTGACACTGACCACCGCTCTGCGCACCGCCGCCATGTCGGTGCTGGCCGCGCGCCACATGGCGCGCCCCGGCAGCGGCCGCATGGCGTTGATCGGCAACGGCGCGCAGAGCGAGTTCCAGGCGCTGGCCTTCTACCACCTGATGGGCGTGCGCGAGCTGTCTCTGTTCGACACCGACCCGCTGGCGAGCGCCAAGCTGGTGCGCAACCTGTCCAGCCTGGGGCTGCCGGGTCTGGAGTTGCGCATCTGTGCCAGCACCGCAGAGGCCGTACGGGGGGCCGATATCGTGACCACCGTGACCGCCGACAAGCGCAACGCCACCATCCTGCTGCCCGACATGATTGAAGCCGGCATGCACATCAACGCAGTGGGTGGCGACTGCCCAGGCAAGACCGAACTGCACCCTGACATCCTGTGGCGTTCCGACGCGCGGGTCGTGGTCGAATTCGAGCCGCAGTCGCGCATCGAGGGCGAGATCCAGCAGATGCCGGCCGATTTTCGCGTCACCGAATTTGCCGACGTGCTGCAAGGTCGCACATTGGGCCGTGCCGGTGCCAAAGAGGTCACGGTGTTCGATTCGGTCGGGTTTGCGCTGGAGGACTTCTCGGCCCTGCGCACGCTGTACGCCCTGCTGCAGCGGCATCCGCGCCTGGCGCGCCCCATCGACCTGATCCCGCAGTTGCAAGACCCCAAGGACTTGTTCGGTGTGCTGCAATCGGGCTTGTTGCCCGCCACAATCGCGGCACGGGAAACCACGGCATGACCCCTTCGCCTACGACCGCCAGCCTGATCGGTGCGCCCACCGATGTCGGCGCTGGCGCGCGTGGCGCCTCCATGGGGCCCGAAGCCCTACGGGTCGCGGGCCTGAGAGCGGCGCTCGAAAGCCACGGCCTCGTGGTACACGACCGCGGCAACCTGAGCGGCCCGCCCAACCCCTGGCTACCACCTGTCGACGGCTACCGCCACCTGCCCGAGGTCGCGGCCTGGAACCGCACCGTGTTCGACGCCGTGCTGGCCGAGCTGCGCCTGGGCCACCTGCCCATCCTGCTGGGCGGCGACCACTGCCTGGGCCTGGGCAGCATCGCGGCGGTGGCGAGCCACTGCCGCGATGCCGGCAAACGGCTGCGGGTGCTGTGGCTGGACGCGCACGCCGACTTCAACACCAGCGCGCTCACGCCCAGCGGCAACGTGCACGGCATGCCGGTGGCCTGCCTGTGCGGCTTCGGCCCGCACGAGCTGACCGGCATCGGCGGCCACACGCCCGCCCTGCGGCCCGACCAGATCCGCCAGATCGGCATACGCAGCGTGGACGCGGGCGAAAAGCGCTTCGTGCACGAGCAGGGGCTGGAGGTGTTCGACATGCGCTTCATCGACGAGGAGGGCATGCGCCGCACCATGGAGCGCGCGCTCGAGGGCGTGGACGCGGACACACACCTGCATGTGAGCTTCGACGTCGATTTCCTCGACCCCGAGATCGCGCCCGGCGTGGGCACCACCGTGCCCGGTGGACCAACCTACCGCGAGGCGCAGCTGTGCATGGAGATGATCGCCGACTGCGGCCGGCTGGCCTCGCTGGACATCGTCGAGCTCAACCCGGCGCTGGACGTGCGCAACCGGACCGCGGTGCTGGCCGTCGACCTGGTGGAATCGCTGTTCGGCAAGAGCACCCTGATGCGCGCCGGCCGCTAGAAGCGAACGGGCTGCCGCCGGGCCACTCCCAAGGCGGCCCAGCCCCCTCGGGGGCAGCGACCCACACGCCGTGGGGGAGCGTGGGGGTCAGAGCTTCACCGACGACAGGCGGCGCATCACCTGCTGCACGATGTCGGCCTGCATGTCCTTGTACATCAGCGCCTCCTCCGCTTCCTTGCCCAGCACCTGGGTTTCCGTGAAGCTGATGTCGCGCGTCTGCAGCAGTTCGGTGTCGGGTATCAGCTCCACGCCCTGGGGCGTGCCGAGCCGGAAGCGGAACCGGGTGCGCAGCTGCAGCTCGCGGATCTGGCCGGCCGCCGTCTGGCCCACCACGACGCGCTCGCGCTGGTCCTGCAGCACCTGCAGCCGCAAGGCGGCGCCCGGGGGCACCGGGTCGGTGGAGCCGGCCGGGCGCGGCGGTGCCGGCTCCACCAGCCGCATGCCGGCGGCGGCCAGCGCCCGGCGCAGTTCCACCACCACCGGGGTGGCGGCGCCGTCGAGCTGCAGGCCGTCGAAGCCGAACTTGGGCGCCTGGCGCAGCTGGAAGCCACACGCGGCCAGCGCCAGCGGCGAAAGGGTCAGCAGCAGGGCACGGCGGCGTTGCATGGCGGGTTCCTTCAGACGACGACGTTGACCAGGCGGCCGGGCACCACCACCACCTTCTTGGGCGTGGCGCCGTTGGCGGCCTTGACGAAGGCCTCGCTGGCCAGCGCGGCGGCTTCGATGGCGGCCTTGTCGGCCCCGGCCGGCACCAGCACCGAACCGCGCAGCTTGCCGTTGACCTGCAGCACCAGCTCGATTTCGTCCTGCACCAGCGCGGCCGGGTCGACCTGGGGCCAGGGCGCGTCCAGCAGTTCGCCCAGCGTGCCGGCATAGCCCAGCTCGCTCCAGAGCGCGTGGGTGATGTGCGGCGTGGCGGGGTAGAGCACGCGCAGCAGGATGCCAAAGCCTTCGATCAGCGCGACCTGGCCACCGGCATCGTCGTGTGCCTTGAAGTCTTCCAGCGCGTTGAGCATCTTCATCGCGCCCGAGACCACGGTGTTGTATTGCATGCGCTGGTAGTCGTAGTCCACCTGCTTGAGCACGCCGTGGATCTCGTGGCGCAGCGCCTTGGCGGCCTTGCCGAAGGGGACCTCGGCGAGGCTGTGCGCGCCGGCGGCGTTGGCCGCCGCCCAGTCGGTCTGGCCCAGCTTCACACCCAGGTTCCAGACCCGGCGCAGGAAGCGGTAGCTGCCTTCCACCGCGGCGTCGTTCCACTCCAGCGTGGCCTCGGGCGGGGCGGTGAACATGGTGTACAGGCGCGCGGTGTCGGCGCCGTATTTCTCGATCAGGTCCTGCGGGTCGACGCCGTTGTTCTTGGACTTGGACATGGTGCCCACGCCCTCGTAGTCGATGGCGGTGCCCACGGGCAGCACGGTGTCACCACTGGCGACGGCGTTCTTCAGCTTCGCGCCCACGATCTTGCCGCCTTCGTCCAGCACGTGCTCCACGTCGTGCGGCCAGAAGTATTCCTTGCCGCCCTTGGCGGTGCGGCGGCTGTAGATGTGGTTGAGCACCATGCCCTGCGTGAGCAGGCGGGTGAAGGGTTCGTCCACCTTCACCAGGCCCAGGTCACGCATCACCTTGGTCCAGAAGCGCGCATACAGCAGGTGCAGGATGGCGTGCTCGATGCCGCCGATGTACTGGTCCATCGGCATCCAGTACTTCGCGCCGTCGGCCACCATCGCCTCGGCGTTCACCGGGTCGCAGTAGCGCATGAAGTACCAGGACGAGTCCACGAAGGTGTCCATGGTGTCGGTCTCGCGCCGCGCGGGCTTGCCACACACCGGGCAGGTGACGCCGGCGTGGAAACCTTCGTGCTTGTGCAGCGGGTTGCCGCTGCCGTCGGGCACGCAGTCCTCGGGCAGCACCACCGGCAGGTCCTTCTCGGGCACCGGCACGGCGCCGTGTTCGTCGCAGTGGATGATGGGGATGGGCGTGCCCCAGTAGCGCTGGCGGCTGATGCCCCAGTCGCGCAGGCGCCAGGTGGTCTTCTTCTCGCCCAGCGGGCCAAGCAGCTGGGCCACCCGGTCCACCGCCGCCTGGTAGCCCAGGCCATCGAGCGCACCGCTGTTCACGCAGACGCCGCGCTGCTTGTCGGCGTACCACTCGGCCCAGGCGTCGGTGCTGTAGGTCTCGCCCTGGACGGCCACCACCTGCCGGATCGGCAGGCCGTATTTCTGCGCGAATGCGAAATCGCGCTCGTCGTGCGCGGGCACGCCCATCACGGCGCCGTCGCCATAACCCATGAGCACGTAGTTGCCCACCCACACGTCCACCTGGGCGCCGGTCAGCGGGTGCGTGACCTGCAGGCCGGTGGGCATGCCTTTCTTCTCCTGCGTGGCCAGTTCGGCCTCGGTGGTGCCGCCGGTCTTGCATTCCTCGATGAAGGCGGCGAGCTGCGGGTTCGATGCCGCCGCGTGCGCGGCCAGCGGGTGCTCGGGCGCCACGGCGCAGAAGGTGACACCCATGATGGTGTCGGCGCGCGTGGTGAACACGTACATCTTGCCGTCACCGATCAGCGCGCCGGAGGCATCCCTGACGCCGTGCGTGAAGGCAAAGCGCACGCCCTCGCTCTTGCCGATCCAGTTCTCCTGCATCAGCCGCACCTTGTCGGGCCAGCCGTTGAGCGTGGCCTTTTCGTTGCCGATCTGGACGTGATCCAGCAGCTCCTGTGCGTAATCGGTGATCTTGAGGTAGTAGCCGGGGATCTCGCGTTTCTCGACCGGCGCGCCAGTGCGCCAGCCCTTGCCGTCGATGACCTGCTCGTTGGCCAGCACGGTCTGGTCCACCGGGTCCCAGTTCACGATCTGGGTCTTGCGGTAGGCCACGCCTTTTTCCAGCATCTTGAGGAACAGCCACTGATTCCAGCGGTAGTAGTCGGGCGAGCAGGTGGCGACCTCGCGGCTCCAGTCGATGGCCAGACCCATCGCCAGCATCTGCTTCTTCATGTAGGCGATGTTGTCGTAGGTCCACTTCGCGGGCGGCACCTGGTTCTTCAGCGCCGCGTTCTCGGCCGGCAGGCCGAAGGCGTCCCAGCCCATGGGCATGAGGACGTTGTAGCCCTTCATGCGCAGCTGGCGCGTGAGCATGTCGTTGATGGTGTAGTTGCGCACATGGCCCATGTGCAGCTTGCCGCTGGGGTAGGGCAGCATGGAGCAGGCGTAGTACTTGGGGCGGCCGTTGTCCTCGGTCACGCGGTAGGCGTCGTTGGCCGTCCAGTGGGCGTGCGCGGCACGCTCCACATCTTGGGGAGAGTATTTTTCTTGCATGGGCAGGCGGTGCGGGTGTCTGCCCGGATTTTAGGCGCTCAGCGTGGGGGGCCCGCCGCGTCGGGTTCGGCGACGAAAGCGATGCGCGACAGACCCGCGCCCTGGACCATGCCGATCAGCGCCAGCACCTGCCCGTAAGGCACCGCGGCGTCGGCACGCAACATCACCTCGGTATCGGGCGCGCTGCGGGCCTGCTCGGCCACGCGCTGACGCAGCGCCTCGGGCTCGATGGGCTGGTCGCCCAGGAACAGCCGGCCGCCCTTGTCCAGGGCCAGGCGCAGGGGCTGCGCCGGCGAGACGGGCGCGGCAGCCTCGCTGCGCGGCAGCTCCAGCCGCAGGCCGCTCACCATCAGCGGCGCAGTGATGATGAAGATGACCAGCAGCACCAGCATGACGTCCACCAGCGGCGTGACGTTGATGTCGCTCATGGGCGTGGCGCTGGCGGCGTCGAAGCCGTCGCGCTCGAGTTCGCCGAAGGCCATGGCGGGCGCCTCAGGCCGAGAAACGGTCACGCAGGTCGCGCGCGAAGCCTTCGAGCTCGGCTTCGAGGCGGGCGATCTGGCGGCCCAGGATGTTGTAGGCCAGCACGGCGGGTATCGCCACGGCCAGGCCGGCGGCCGTCATGACCAGCGCCTCGCCCACCGGGCCGGACACCTCGCCGATGGCGACCTGCTGCTGGCCCGACATGGCCACCAGCGCGTGGAAGATGCCCCACACCGTGCCCAGCAGACCGACAAAGGGCGCGGTCGCCCCCACGCTGGCCAGCAGCACCTGGCCCCAGCGCAGGCGCAGCAGCACCGCGTGCAGGGCCTGGCGCAGGGCGCGCGTGAGCTGCTGGACCACCACGGCGCTGCCGCCCAGCGTGCCGGCGGCGTCCGCCTGCCGCGCCTGAACGTCCCTCACCGCACGCACCAGCGGCACCAGCACCTGCTCGCGGTCCAGCGCCTGCAGGCGGGCGACACCGTCATCCATGCTGGCCGACTGCCAGAACGCCGGCATGCCGATGGCCGCATCGGCCACGGCGCGGCGCAGCAGGCGTGCCTTCCAGAGCAGCACGGCCCAGCTCGACACGGACATGAGCAGCAGCAGCAGCGCCACCCCCTTGCCCAGTGCGTCGGCCTGTTGGAACAGCTGCCAGGCGCTCAAACCGTCCTCGCGGGGATGGGGGTCAGTTCAGGCCCAGCACGTCGAACATGCTGTAGAGGCCGGCCGGCCGGCCGGCCAGGAAACGCACCGCCCGCAGGCTGCCCTGGGCGTAGCCGGAGCGGTTGGACGACTTGTGCGAGACCTCGATGCGCTCGCCGGTACCGGCGAACAGCACGGTGTGGTCACCCACGATGTCGCCGCCGCGTATGGTCGCAAAGCCGATGGAGGACGGGTCACGCTCGCCGGTCACGCCCTCGCGGGCATAGACGGCGCAGTCCTTGAGGTCGCGGCCCAGCGCTTCGGCGATCACCTCGCCCATCTTGAGCGCGGTGCCGCTGGGCGCGTCCACCTTGTGGCGGTGGTGGGCCTCGATGATCTCGATGTCGTAGCCGGTGGACAGCGCCTTGGCGGCCATTTCCAGCAGCTTGAGCGTGACGTTGACGCCCACGCTCATGTTGGGCGCCATCACGATGGCGATGCGTTGCGCGGCCTCGGCGATTTCGGCCTTCTGTGCGTCGCTGAAGCCGGTGGTGCCGATCACCAGCTGGCGGCCCAGGCGCACGCACTCGCGCAGGTGGGCCATGGTGCCCTCGGGGCGGGTGAAATCGATCAGGACGTCGCTGCCGGCCAGGCCAGCCGCCACGTCGGCCGTGATGACCACGCCGCTGGCGTGGCCCAGGAAGGCGGTGGCATCCTGACCAATGGCCGGGCTCACGGGCACGTCCAGCGCGCCGGCCAGCACGCAGTCGTCGGCGTTGTGCACGGCCTCGATCAGCATGCGGCCCATGCGGCCACCCGCGCCAGCGACGCAGATGCGGTGTGCGCTCATCGAGCGGCTTCCAGGGGCGGGTAGCTGGCGGCGGGCGCGGCGGCGGCCGGCGCGGCCTCGGCACCGGCGGGCGCGGCCGATGCGGGCGCCTTGTTGCGCTCGTGGAAGGACTGGAGCTGCTCGGGCGTGGCTTCGAGCACCGGCGGTTTGCCCGACTTGCGCTTGACGTCCAGCGAGGCCACGAACTCGGCCTCGGAAGGCATCTCGTCGGCCTCGAAGCGTTCGAGCTCGTCACCTTTGAAGAACACTGCCAGACGGCGCTTCTGCTCGGGCTGGCCCTGGCGCTTGTAGGTGAACACGTAGTCCCAGCGCTGGGCGTGGAACACGCTCTGGAGCAGCGGCGTGCCCAGTTCGTCGCGCACCTGCAGGCGGGTCATGCCGGGCTTGAGCGCCTCGACCTGCTCGCGGGTGATGACGTTGCCCTGGACGATGTCGATCTTGTAGGGCGTGATGAGGCCGCCCAGACTGGCCATCTGGCCGGTGACGTTGCCCAGCGTGGAACAACCCGCCAGCACCATCAGGCAGGCGGCCAGCACGCCAGAGCGCACGGGAGTGAGGAATTCGGGAGTCTGCATGGGCTTGGCACTCGATCGGGACGGGGTGCGGGGAGGTCGGCCAGACGATATCATCGGGCATTGTAGCCACACGGTCGGCCGCCGCCGTTCAGGGAAAAACGCATGACCAACATCGAGGAACTCAAGAACACCGGACTCAAGGCCACCCTGCCTCGGCTCAAGATCCTGGAGGTGTTCCAGGGCGGCAAGCAGCGCCACATGACCGCCGAAGACGTGTTCCGCGTGCTGCTGGACGAGCGTTCGGACATCGGCCTGGCCACCGTCTACCGCGTGCTGATGCAGTTCGAGCAGGCCGGCCTGCTCACCCGCAGCAACTTTGAATCGGGCAAGGCGGTCTACGAACTCAACGAAGGCCAGCACCACGACCACCTGGTCTGCCTCGACTGCGGCCGCGTGGAGGAGTTCTTCGACCCCGAGATCGAGCGCCGCCAGCAGTCCATCGCGCAGTCGCGCGGTTTCAGGCTGCAGGAGCACGCGCTTTCCCTCTACGCGAACTGCGCCAAGGACAGCTGCCCCCACCGCAGCGACAAGCGTTAAGCCCCCGCGCTGCGCCAACGGGCCGGTTTACTGCCCGCCGCCGGCCTTGGCCATGGCGTCGCGGTGGCGCTGGACAAACTGCTGGTAGGTGTCGATGCCGCGCAGCTGCAGCACCATGTTGCGCACCGCCGCCTCCACCAGCACGGCGATGTTGCGGCCGGCCACCACCTGGATGATGGCCTTGCGCACAGGCACGCCCAGCACGTCCTGGTACAGCGGCTCGTGCGGCAGGCGTTCGTAGTCGCGCTCCAGCGTCTCGCGGCGCACCAGATGCACGATCATCTTGAGTCGCATCTTGCGGCGCACCGCGGTCTCGCCGAAGATGGCCTTGATGTCCAGCAGGCCAATGCCGCGCACCTCCAGCAGGTTCTGCAGCAGCTCGGGGCAGCGGCCCTCGACGGTGGTCTGGTTGGTGCGGTAGAGGTCGACCGCGTCGTCGGCGATCAGCCCGTGGCCGCGCGAGATCAGCTCCAGCCCCAGCTCGCTCTTGCCCAGGCCCGATTCGCCGGTGATCAGCACGCCCACGCCCAGGATGTCCATGAACACGCCGTGGATGGAGGTGCGCTCGGCAAAATGGCGCGACAGGTAGGCACGCAGGACGTCGATCACGAAGCCGGCGGACTCGTGGGTGGAGAACAGCGGGATCTGCGCGCGTTCGCACATGGACACCAGCGCGTCGGGCGCGGTCTGGTTGTCCGCCACCACCAGCACCGGCGGCTCCAGTGTGACGATGCGCGAGACGCGGCGCGCGCAGTCCTCCGCCGTGGCGTTGGTCAGGTAGGCGACCTCGCGCTCGCCGATGACCTGCAGGCGGTAGGGATGGATGTAGTTGAGGTAGCCGACCAGATCGGCGCCCGAGCGCGCGGCCGTGACGGCCACCTCGTCGAAACGGCGTTCCGAAGCGCTCAGGCCCGCGATCCACTGCCAGCGCAGCGCCTCGCGGTGCTGCTCGAACAGCACATCAGCGCTGACAACCGATGCCTTCACGGGTGTTCAGTCAGGGTTGCCGTGGATCCGGCTCCGCCGGTCCGCTGGCAACGCCCCCACGAGGGGATCGCGCGCAGCGCGGCGGGGGTGGGCTCAAGCATGCGCGTGGGCCGACTGCCAGTTGGCGATCAGGCCGTGCAGTCCCGCAGCGTCGGTGCTGCCTTTCATGCGCTCGCGCAGGGCACCATCGCTAAGCAGTTCGGCGATCTCGGACAGGATTTCCAGGTGCTTCTGGGTCGCGGCCTCGGGCACCAGCAGGAAGATCATGAGGCGCACCGGCTGTTCGTCGGGCGCATCGAAACCGATCGGGTTGGCCAGCTGGAACACCGCAGCCAGCGGCTGCTTGAGGCCCTTGATGCGACCATGCGGAATGGCCACACCATGCCCCAGGCCGGTGGAGCCCAGACGCTCGCGCGCGAACAGGCTGTCGGTAATGAGCGCGCGGTTCAGGCCGTGCTGGGTTTCGAACAGCAGGCCGGCCTCCTCGAAGGCGCGCTTCTTGCTGGTGGCATCAACGCTGACCAGTACCTGTTCGGCGGGCAAGATGGCGGAAAGTCGGTTCATGAAGGCCTCTCAGACCGGGGAATTATGCCCCTTTGACCCAACTTGACCTATTTGGGGGCACAAAAAAGCCGCCGGAGGCACCGGCGGCTTGTTGCGGCGCAACAGATGTATCACATCAGGCGTTTGACGCCCTCATGGTGATGGTCCTGGGCCTTGTCTTTGTAGCGCAGGACCTGGCGGTCGAGTTTGTCCGCGAGTTCGTCCACGGCGGCGTAGAGGTCGGCGTGCGAACTCTCGGCAAACAGGTCACGGCCCTTGACGTGGATGTTGCATTCCGCGCGCTGGCGCAGATCTTTCTCCTTGAGCTTGTCCACGGTCAGCAAGACCTTGATGTCCACCACCTGGTCGAAGTGGCGGGATATCCGGTCGAGTTTGCTGGTGACGTAGGTGCGCAAGGCGGGCGTGACTTCGAGATGGTGACCGCTGATCGTCAGGTTCATGTAGAGCCTCCTTTGCTCCGGCGTTGATCCCGGCCGGTCGGTTGCGCCGCCGGCCACGAGATACCGTTTCGGTTCACTATGCCCCTCGCCGGTGCGCCACGCAATCCCGCAGTGCAACATCGTGTGAAATTCAGGCCTTTTCTTGCGTTGCGTCAGACTTTGGGCCAGACTGCTGGTTGTGCAGCGTCAGGCCCCTGGCCACCCAAATGCTGGCCAGGCTGGCCGCGCAGCCCACCAGAGCCGCCACCCAGAAGTGGCGCAGCAGACCGCTGTCGTCGCGCGAGATGATCAGCCCGCCAACCAGTGCCGCCAGCCCCATGGCGGCCGACTGCACCGCTCCATTGAACGCCATGAAGGTGCCGCGCCTCGCTGGCTCCGCCGCCGAGGCCAGTATGGCCATGCCCGGGATCATGCGCCCGCTCATGATGGCGAACATCGCGGTCGACATCGCCACCACCAGCAACAGGCCGACCTGCGGCACCGGCGCGCGCAGCGGCGTTCCGGTCAGCCATTGCCAGGCCTCGGGTGCCAGGGCGACGCCCAGCAGCGGCAGCTGCACCAGGGCCGCGATCCAGCCGAACACGCGCACCTTGCCGTGGCGGTCGGTCAGGCGCCCGACCCAGCGCGCGCTCAGCAGCGAACCGATGCCACCAAACAGGTACAGCAGCGGAATCTGGTGGTCCTGCAGCCCGGCGTTCGAGGTGTTGAACAGGGTGATGTAAGGGATGAGGGTGAAGCCGGTCGTCATCAGCAGCGCCGAGAACACGAACGCCCTGCGGTGATTGGCGTCGGCCACCACCTCGGCCATGCCGCGCCACACCCCCGCCCCGCCACCCGCCAGGTGGTGGCTCAGCCGCGGCAGGGTCAGCGACGCGGCCAAGGCCAGCCCGGCGCACAGCACGGCGATGGCGATGAAGGGGGCGTGCCATCCCGCCCAGGCCGCCAGCCACAGGCTGGCTGGCACGCCCGCCACCGTGGCCACCGAGAACGAGGACATCACCACCGCGGCGGCGCGGCCCCGGCGCTCGAACGGGATCACGTCGGCCACGATGGTGTGCGCCACGGCGGTGAGGACGCCGCCGAAGGCGCCGGCCGCGATGCGCGCCGCCATCAGCGCGCCGTAGGTCGGCGCCAGGCCGCAGGCCAGCGTAGCCAGCGCGAAGCCGCCGTAGAGCGCCAGCAGCAGCCGCTTGCGATCGAAACGGTCGATGTAGCCGGCCGCCAGCAGCCCCGAGGCGCCGGCGGCGAAGGTGTAGGACGACACCAGCAGGCCGAACTGGGCGTCGCCGATGCCGAAAATCCGCGTGAGTTGCGGGCCCAGTGGCATCATGATCATGAAGTCCACGATGTGGCTGAACTGGATGCCGGCGATGGTGAGGAGCAGCCAGGCCTCGCGGCGCGGGCTCAGGGTGTGGACGGTCATGGACAAAGGTTGAAAGAGGTGTTGGCTTGGCCCTGGACACATTGATCGCAAGCAACCTGCTGGCACCGGAACAGGCGCGACCGGTGACGGGTGGCTGCGCCCTGGTGCTCATGGGCGGTGGCGCGCGCACCGCCTACCAGGCGGGCGTGCTCAGGGCGCTGGCCCGCATGAAGCCGGAAGAGGCCCCGGACGCCTTTCCCTTCTCGCTGCTGCTGGGCACCTCGGCCGGCGCGCTCAACGCCACCTGGCTGGCGAGTCAGGCCATGCTGGGCTGGCATGCGCTGCCGCGCCTGTCGGCCTTCTGGCGCACCTTGCGGTCCGCCCAAGTCTATCGCCTCGAAGCGCCGCGCTGGGGCCGCCGGCGCATGCTGACCGCCGGGCTGACGCTGTTCCGGCAGGTCCGGGCCCACCGCGCCCTGCTCGACACGCTGCCGCTGGTGGACACGCTGCACCGCTCCATCGACCTCAACGCCGTCGAGCTCGCGCTGCAGCAGGGTGCCTTGCAGGCGCTGGCGGTCACGGCCTCCAGCTACACCAGCGGCGAGCACTGGACTTTCTGCCAGACCGCGGCGGACCACCCGGTCCGCCCCTGGCGCCGGCCCGGCCGCCGGGGCGACCTGCAGCCCATCACCATCGAGCACCTGATGGCCTCCAGCGCCATCCCCTTCCTGTTCCCGGCCGTGCCGCTGTGGG
>CAMLQP010000016.1 GCA_946482115.1 uncultured Comamonadaceae bacterium | reverse complement strand
CCTCGTCGATCAGGTCGATCGCCTTGTCGGGCAGGAAGCGGTCGGTGATGTAGCGGTGGCTCAGTTCGGCCGCGGCCACGATGGCCGGGTCGGTGATGTCCACGCCGTGGTGAACCTCGTATCGTTCCTGCAGGCCGCGCAGGATGGCGATGGTCTGCTCCACCGTGGGTTCGTCGACCAGCACCTTCTGGAAGCGGCGCTCCAGCGCGGCGTCCTTCTCGATGTACTTGCGGTACTCGTCGAGCGTGGTGGCGCCTATGCAGTGCAGCTCGCCGCGCGCCAGCGCGGGTTTGAGCATGTTGCCGGCGTCGATGGCGCCCTCGGCCTTGCCGGCGCCCACCATGGTGTGGATTTCGTCGATGAAGAGGATGATGCGGCCCTCGTCCTGCGCCACTTCCTTCAGCACGGCCTTCAGGCGTTCCTCGAATTCGCCCCGGAACTTGGCGCCGGCCAGCAGGCCGGCCATGTCCAGCACCAGCACGCGCTTGTCGCGCAGGCTTTCGGGCACCTCGCCGTTGACAATGCGCTGGGCCAGGCCTTCGACGATGGCGGTCTTGCCCACGCCGGGTTCGCCGATCAGCACCGGGTTGTTCTTGCTGCGGCGCTGCAGCACCTGGATGGCGCGGCGGATCTCGTCGTCGCGGCCGATCACCGGGTCCAGCTTGCCCTGGCGGGCGCGTTCGGTCAGGTCGAGCGTGAATTTCTTGAGCGCTTCGCGCTGGCCTTCGGCCTCGGGGCTGTTCACCTTCTCGCCACCGCGCACGGCGGTGATGGCAGCCTCCAGGCTCTTGCGGGTCAGGCCGCTGTCGAGCGCGATCTGGCCGGCCTCGCCCTTGAAATCGGCCAGCGCCAGCAGGAACATCTCGCTGGCGACGAACTGGTCGCCGCGCTTGATGGCTTCCTTCTCGGCGGCCTGCAGCAGCGTCACCGTGTCGCGGCCGACCTGCACCTGCTCCTGGCCCTGCACCTGGGGCAGGCGGTTGACCGCGCCCTCGGCGGCGGCCAGCAGGCCCTGGACGTTCACGCCTGCGCGCTGCAGCAGCGCGCGCGGCCCGTCGTCCTGGCGCAGCATGGCCGACAGCACGTGGGCGGGTTCTATATAGGCGTTGTCCTTGCCCAGGGCCAGGCTCTGGGCCTCGCCCAGGGCTTCCTGGAACTTGGTGGTGAGTTTGTCGATGCGCATGGAAAGACGCTCCGGAAAAGGTTGACTGACATCGACTTGGGGATGCCAGCGCACATTTCAAGCATCTTGCGGCCGCCTTTGATCGGCCTTGACGTGGATCAAGCCAGCGCCAGGCCCATCCCGCTGACGCGCTGCAGATGCTCCAGGGCGTCCGCGCCGCCGTCGCCCGCCCAGGCCACGAACTGGTCGGGGCGCACCAGCACCAGGGGCGCCGCGTAGCGCTGGCGCTCGCCCTCGGCCGTGTCCTCCAGCACCTGCAGCGGCAGGCCCAGCCCGGCGGCGGCGTCCACGAAGGCGTGTACCGCTTCGGCGCCGGCGCCAAAGGCCAGCAGCGTGTAGCCCGGGCCCAGCCGCTCGTAGACGTTGCGGCCGTCGGACAGCGTGGCCGGGGCCAGGTGGTGGCCCGCACGGGCGCGGAATTCGTGCCGGCCCAGGGCGCTGCCCCCGGGCATGCCCGCCAGCGCGTCGGCGGCGATCACCGGCGAGCCCTCGTAGTGGGGCTCAAAGGCGTTCACCTCGCCGGGCGCGCCGTCGATGCGCGCCTGCCAGGCGCTCTCGAAGCCGGCGCGGTCGCGCGCCGGGTCGTGGGCGCGCAGGAATTCGCGGTCGGTCTCGATGGAGCGGGCGATGAAGTCGCGCGCGGTGGATTCGAACACCGGGCGGCGTTCCTGGTCGTAGGAGTCCAGCAAGGCTTCGCTGCCCCAGCCCTGCAGCGTGGCGGCCAGTTTCCAGCCCAGGTTGCGGGCGTCCTCGAAGCCGGTGTTGACGCCATAGCCGCCATAGGGCGGGTGGCTGTGCGCCGCGTCGCCGGCGATGAACAGGCGCCCGGCGCGGTAGCGGTCGGCGATGGCGAAGCGCAGGTCCCAGAAGCCGATGTGTTCGAAATCGACGTCGAACTCGGCCCCCACCGCCTGGTGCAGGTAGGCACGAAAGTCGAAGTTGTCGCGCGTGGTGCCCGGCGGCACCGGGGCGTGGAAGAACCATTCGGTGCCCAGGTCCACGCGGCCGAAGAACTTCCAGTAGCCGTCCAGCTCGGGCTGCAGCACGTTGTAGTAGGACTTGCCGGGGTAGCGCTGCAGCAGCTCGTGCAGTCGGGTGGACTTGAACACCAGCAGCACCATCATGCGATCGTGGTCCGACAGCGTCTGGGTGATGCCGGCCTGGGTGCGCACCACCGAGCGGCTGCCGTCGCAGCCCACGGCGTAGTCGGCCAACAGCTCGCGCCGCGCATCGCCCCCGCCGGCCTCGCCCACGGTCACCCGCACCCGGGCGCCCTCGTCGGCCACGGCCAGCGCCTGCCAGCCGTAGAGCACCTGCACCGAAGGCAGCTGCGCCACCCGCGCGCGCAGCACGGCCTCGGTGGCGTACTGGGGCAGGCGCTCGTTGGCGGTGTAGTAATAGGGGCGCACCAGGTCGCGCTGCAGCCAGTCGTAGCTGTAGGGCCCCAGCAGCGTGCCGTGGGCGGTGAGGCCGCCGATGCCGTACTCCGGCGGAATGGTGCGCGCCGCCCGCAGTTCGCGCTCGGCGCCCCAGAAGTGGAAATGCTCCAGGGTGCGCGGGGTCAGGTTCTGGCCCTTGGGGATGCGCTGGGGCTCGCGGTAGCGCTCCACCACGGTGCAGCGCACGCCGCGCTGCCCCAGCTCGATCGCCAAGCCCATGCCCACGGGGCCCCCGCCGACGATCACGACCTGCGTGCTGTCCATGCCGTCCTCTTGCCTGTCAGTCTGCGGTGATGTTGTTGCGGCGGATGACTTCGCCCCAGCGCGGGAAGTCTTTAGCGACCTGGGCGCCCAGCTCGGCAGGCGTGGAAGCCTCGGCGTCCATGCCGCCCCTGCCCAGCAGTTCGCGCACTTCCGGCGTGCGGATGATGGCCGCGATCTCGGTGTTCAGGCGGCTGACCACGGGCGCCGGGGTGCGGGTGGGCGCGAAAAAGGCGTACCAGAGGTCGACCTCCACGTCCTTCACGCCCAGCTCGCCGAAGGTGGCCACGCTGGGCGCCACCGGGTGGCGCTTGGGGCTGCCCACGGCCAGCGCGTTCAGGCGGCCGGCAGCCACGTGGCTCTGGGCGATGTGCACCGGCAGGAAACCGACGTTGAGTTCGCCGGCCAGCAGGTCGGTGGTGTAGCCGGCCGTGCCCCGGTAGGGCACGTGCAGCATGAACAGGCCGGTGCGGACCTTGAACAGCTCCATGGCCATGTGGTGCGGCGTGCCCACGCCGGGCGAGCCGAAGCTGATGGAGCCCGGCCGGGCCTTGGCCGCCTTGATCAGCTCGTCCATGGTCTTGATGCCGGTCTTGGGGTGGGCCACCAGCATCAGCGTGCCCCAGGCCGCCATGGACACGGGCGTGAAGTCCTTGACCGGGTCGAACGGCACGTTCTTGTACAGCTGGGCCGCCATCAGCATGGTGTTGGCGCCCATCAGAACGGTGTGGCCGTCGGTGGACTTGGCCACCGCGTCGGCGCCGATGTTGCCGCTGGCGCCCGGCTGGTTGACGATGACGACCGGCTGGCCCAGGCGCTCGCTGAGCTTGGGGCCCACCGCGCGGGCGATGGTGTCCATGCCAGTGCCGGCGGTGAACGGCACGATGATGCGCACCGGCTGGGTGGGCCAGGTCTGGGCCTGCAGGCCCAGGGTGGTAAGGCCGAGCACGGCGCCGGCCAGCCAGCGGAAGAAGGTCTGTTTCATGGTCGTCTCCTGGTGTTGTCTGGGAAATTCCTGGTCTCAGGCGGCCCGGATCTTGAAAACCGCCTCGGCGTTGGTCTGGAAAAAGCGCTTCTTGTCGGCGTCGCTGATGCCCATGGCGTCGAGGGCGATGACCTCGTCCACCGCGTGCTGGTAAGGGTAGTCCATGGCGTAGAGCACCCGGTCTGCGCCCAGGAAGTCCTGGCTGAAGCGGATGGCGGGCTCCCAGGCCACGCCGCTGTTGGTGATGTAGAAATTCTCGCGCAGGTAGTCGCTGGGCAGCTTCTTCAGCGGCTTGACGCTTTCGTAGCGGTTGGAGCGGACCGTGGCGCGGTGCATGTAATCCAGCCGGTAAGCCCAGAACGGCAGCGCCTCGCCCATGTGGCCGATGACCATGCGCAGCCTGGGGAAGCGGTCGAACACGCCGGCCGTGATGATGCGCAGCGCGTGCAGCCCGGTCTCGACGCCGAAGCCGTAGATGGCGCCGTCCAGCCCGGCCTCAAAGAAGGGCTCGTACATGCCGCGCGGCAGCGAGTTGGGGTGCAGGTAGATGGGGGCGTCGTGCGCCTCGGCGGCTGCGAAGATGTCCCAGAACTTGGGATCCGACAGGTACTCGCCCTGGGTGTGGGAATTGATCACCACCGCGTGGATGCCCAGCTGGGTCACGCCGCGTTCGATCTCCCGGGCCGCGGCCTGCGGGTCCTGCGGCGCCACGGCCAGCATGCCGGCGAAACGCGTGGGGTGGCGGCGGATCGCATCGGCCAGGAAATCGTTGGCGGTGCGCGCGAACGACACCGCCGTGGCCTTGTCCATCACCTGCACGCCGGGCGAGGTCAGGGCCAGCACCTGCATGTCAATGCCACTCTCGTCCATGTGCTGCAGGCGCAGCTGGTCCAGGTCGGTCAGGCAGCGCATGATGTGCTGCGCCCGCTCGCTCGGGCTGCTCATGTAGAAACCCATCAGGCCACGAAAGCCAGGGTCGCAGTCGCTGCGCTCCAGTATGCGGCGGTAGATGTCCAGCATCTCCGGCGGTGCGAAGGCCTCTTCGGTGGCGATGCGGCGGTAGGCGGCGGGTTGGGGCCGGCGCGTCGAGGCGGGATCGGGCAACTGCAAGCGTGTCTCCAGGGGTTGGTTCTGGAACGCATGGTAGTTCTCTCGATTTGAGATAACAATACCAATATTGTGATGTCAGCTTTTCCAGATCGAGACAAATCATGGACACCCTGGACAACCTCAAGGCCTTCGTGGCCAGTGCGGAAAACGGCAGCTTCTCGGGCGCGGCGCGCCAGGCCGGCGTGGTGCCATCGGTCATCGCCAAGCGGGTGGAACAGCTGGAATGGCGCATACGCGCGCCGCTGTTCACCCGCAGCACCCGCAAGCTCAGCCTGACCGACGTGGGCGAGCGCTACCTGCCGGTGGTGCGCGGCCTGCTGCGCGAGATGGACGATGCCCTGGCCGGCATGTCGCGCGCCAGCGGCGGGCTGGAAGGCCACATCCGCGTCAAGATCCCCACCACGCTGGGCGTGATACGTCTGAGCGAGCTGCTGAACCGCTTTGTGCGCGAGCAGCCCCTGATCAGCATGGACGTGGTGCTGGCCGATCGCTCGGTCAACCCGCAGGAGGAAGGCTTCGATGTCGCCATCGGCGCGCGGCCCGAGTCCTACGGCCAGGTGCAGGACCACCCGCTGTGCCCCATCAGCCGGCGGCTGTGCGCGTCGCCCGCCTACCTGGCGCGCCGGGGCACGCCCGCCACCGCCGCCGAACTGACCGGGCACGACTGCCTGGTGTTCGCCACCTCGGGTTCGCGCTGGGAGTTTCTGAGCCCCAGCGGGCTGGTGGGCGTGGACCTGCGCCCCAAGCTCAAGAGCAACGACGGCGCCGCGCTGTGCCGGGCCGCGCTGGATGGCCTGGGCATCACCGTGCTGGGCGACTACCTGGTGGCCGGGCCGCTGGCCGCCGGCAGCCTGGTGGAGCTGCTGCCCGACCACCGCCTGCCCGACCTGTGGCTCAAGGCCCTGGTGCCCGAGAACCGCGCCGCCCTGCCCCGCATCCAGCGCCTGCTGGCCTGGCTGCGCACCCAGCTTCAGGCCGAGCCGCTGGTGCCGGCCGGGTGAAAGTACACATAAGGCCAGGCCGTCCCGAAGCCGATGCGCCGGTACAACGCCAGCGCCGGCGTGTTGGCCGCATCCACCTGCAGGAACACGCGGTCGATGCCGCGCCGCGCGGCCTCGTCGGCCATGGCGCGCATCACCGCGCCGGCCAGGCCCCGGCCGCGCTGGTCCAGCGCGGTGCGCATGCCGTGCACGCCGAGCCAGCCAAACCCATAGGACGCCGCTCCGCAGGCCAGCGTGCGCCCGCCCTCGCGCAGGCTGCCGAACAGCGTGCCCCGCGCCCGCGCCAGCGCCTGCGAGCGGCTGGCGCCGTCCACCGGGTCCAGCCCCTCGCCCAGGAACATGGCCAGCCAGGCTGCGTCCGGCCGCGCGTCCAGCGCCACGCCCGGGTGGCTGGCCAGTGCCGTCAGCGCCGCCAGCGGCGCGGTCTGCGTCAGGGTGGGCTGCACCCGCTCAAAACCCCGCGCCGCCAGGTGGGCATGGGTGGCGGCCCAGTCCTCGGTGTCCGGCAGGCGAAAACGCGGCACATGGCCGTGCCGGCGGTAGGTCTCGGCGATCGCATCCAGCGTGTTGCCGTCCGCCGGCCGGTGCGACAGCGGCACCGCGCTGCGGGCCCGGCCCACCGTGCCGCCGTCCATGGGCAGCAGCCAGCCGGGAAAGGTCTCCACCCGCTGCGGCGCCACGGCGGCCAGCGTGGCACGCTCCAGCGCTTCGACGTCCGCGTCCGCCGGCGTCATGTGCCGGCGTTCCCCGCCGCGATGCCCCAGCGCGCCAGCGCCGCGTCATCGCTCACGCGGGCGTCCACCCAGCGCGCGCCCTCGGGCGTGTCTTCCTTCTTCCAGAACGGGGCCTGCGTCTTCAGGTAGTCCATCAGGAATTCGCAGGCCTGGAAACTCTCGCCCCGGTGCGCGGAGGTCACCGCCACCAGCACGATCTGCGCTTCCGGCTCCAGCCGGCCCACGCGGTGGATGACGCGCGCGCCGTAAATGTCAAAACGCTGACGGGCCTCCTCCACCATCGCCGCTATGGCCTTCTCGGTCATGCCCGGGTAGTGCTCCAGCTCCAGCGTGCTCACCGACTGCCCGTCGTTGCGGTCGCGCACCGTGCCCACGAAGGCGCAGACCGCACCCACGCGCGGGTCGCCGGCGCGCAGCGCGGCGATTTCAGCGCTCAGGTCGAAGTCTTGGGTCTGGATGGAGACGGTGGGCAGCATGGGAGGGATTGTGGCACCCCGTGCCTGTGCCAGCCGCATGGCCCTCAGGCGCCGCCCAGCGACGGATCGGTGGGCAAGGTCACGATCAGCCGGGTCGCGTTGGTCTCGTCGCTGGTTTCCATGGTGATGGTGCCGCCCTGGGCCTGCGTGAGCAGTTTGGCCGAATAGGTGCCCAGCCCGGTGCCACCCTGTTTGCCGGCGGTGGCGAATTTTTCGAAGAACGTCTCCCGGATGGCCTCGGGCACGGTCCCCTGGTTCTCGATCTTGATCTGGCGCTGGTCGCCGGGCAGGATGGTGATGGTGACGCGCGAGCCCTCGGGGGCGGCTTCGCAGGCGTTCTTGATCAGGTTCTGGAACAGCGAGTAGCACAGCATGGGGTCGCCCAGCGCCTGCAGGCTGTGATCGGGCATGCCGCGCGGCGTCGCCACCACGATCTGCAGGTCCTTGCCGGCGAACGCGCGGCGCGTCAGCTTGGCGATGCGCCGCACGATGTCGACCACGAACACGGGCTGCGGCCGCAGCGTGAACCGGCCGGTCTCGATCTTGAACAGCTCGTTCGACAGGTTGATCATGTCGAGCACCTGCAAGGTGGTCTCCTCGATCAGGCGCATCTGCTCGGACTGGCTTTCCGACAGGTTCTCGGTCTCGCTCATCCCCTGCACCAGCGCCAGCACGCCGGCCAGCGGGCCTTTCAGGTCGTGGCGGGTGATGCGTTCCACGTCTTCCTTGAGGCGCTCGGCGGCCATCATCTGGTCGTAGTCCGCCTGCAGCTGCAGGTGCAGCTCCACATAGCGCATGAAATTCCGCACGCGGACCTTCAGCGCATACGGATCCACCGGCTTGGTGACGAAGTCGACCGCGCCCAGTTCCATGCCGCGCAACCGGGCGTTCTGGTCGGCCATCGCGGTGACGAAGATGACCGGAATGTGCTGCGAGGCCGGGTGCGAGCGCAGCTCCTGCGCGACCTGGAAGCCATCCATGCCGGGCATCATGATGTCGAGGAGGATCAGATCGGGCGGCGTGTCCGACTGCGAGATTTCCAGGGCCTTGGCGCCGTTGTTGGCCACCTTGACCCGGTATTCGTCCTTGAAGATGGCGGCCAGCAGCTCCAGGTTGTCCCGCGTGTCGTCGACGACCAGGATCGTCGGCTTGCCGCGCGCCTGACCGGAGGAGGCACGGACCTGGGGTGTCGCCGCCGCGGCGGGGGCGGCCAGCGACGGGGAAACCGCCGCCGGGCTGCCCAGCGGGGTTTCGGCGACCACGGCTGCCACGGCGGGGCCCAGGGCCTTGTTCTCCGAGGGTACCCAGCTCAGTGCGCGTTCGACGCGCTCGGCGAAACGGCCGACCGTGTAGGGCTTGACCAGCAGCTCGGACACGCCCGCCTGGATGGCCTGCATCACCCGTTCACGCTCGGCCTCCGCCGTGATCATCATGAACGGCAGCGCGAACAGCCTGGCGTGGCCACGGATCGCCGTCAGCAGTTCCAGCCCGGTCATCACGGGCATGTTCCAGTCGGACAGGACCAGCGTGACCGGCTGCGTCGTGACGATTTTCAGCGCCTCGGCGCCGTTGACCGCCTCGATGATCTTGTTGGCGCCCAGCTGCTTGAGCTGGTTGACGTTGACCTTTCGCATGGTGTCGAAGTCGTCCACCACCAGAAAGGTGCCCCGCTTGACACGCTCCCGAAACGCCAGGCCGGACGAAGACGGGCCAGAGAACGGCACATGCATGTTGCACTCCTTGGATCTTTGGATATACCCGCCTCAGTCACCCCGGATGATTTTGAGCTGCTCCGCCTTCTCCCGCATCGTGTCGTCATCGTCGGCGTATTTCGCCGCGATGGCGCGGAACTCCTCGGACAGCACGAAAAAGGCATCGGCGATGTCGGGGTCGAAGTGGCTGCCCCGCCCCTCCATGATGATCTCCACCGCCTTCTCGTGGGGCATGCCCTCCTTGTAGACCCGGCGGCTGATCAGGGCGTCGTAGACGTCGGCCACCGCCATCAGCCGCGCCGAGACCGGGATGTCGTCGCCACCAATGCCTTCGGGGTAGCCCGATCCGTCCCACTTTTCCTGGTGCGAGTAGGCAATTTCCTTGGCAAACTGCAGGAACTCCACCTTCAGCCCCAGCTGGTCCTCGGCGTGCTGTATGGCGTCCCGACCCAGCCGGCAGTGGGATTTCATGATCTCGAACTCGTCGGGCGTGAACCGGCCGGGCTTGAGCAGGATGCGGTCCGGGATGCCGACCTTGCCGATGTCGTGCAGCGGCGCCGACTTGAACAGGCTCTCTATGGTCTTTTCGGTCAGGAAATGCCGGAACCGGGGGTGGTCCGACAAGTGGCGCGCCAGTGTCCTGATGTAGTGCTGGGTGCGCCGGATGTGGTTGCCGGTGTCGTTGTCGCGTGTCTCCGCCAGCGAGGCCATGGCCATGATGGTCACGTCCTGGATGGCGGCGAGTTCCGCGGTGCGGCGTTTGACTTCCGCTTCCAGGTAGGCGTTCTGGTCGCGCAGGAAATCGGACACCGCCTTGACCTTGAGCTGGGTGGCCACGCGTGACAGCACGATGGGCGGGTTGACCGGCTTGGTGATGAAATCCACCGCGCCCATATCCAGGCCCTTCTTTTCGTCCTGCGTCGCCGACATGGCGGTCAGGAAGATGATGGGGATGTCACGCGTGGCGGGCTCGGCCTTCAACGCCTCGCAGACGTCGTAGCCGGACAGGCCGGGCATCATGATGTCGAGCAGGATGAGATCGGGCAGCTGCCCGGTCTGCACCAGCTTGAGGGCCTTCTCGCCGCTGTTGGCCACCTGAACGCGGTAGAGGTCGCGCAGCAGGCCAGACATCAGCGACAGGTTGTCGGGCGTGTCATCCACCACCAGCACGGTGGGCCGCTTGAGTACGGTTGCGTTCATGGTTTCTCCTGGTGCGCCGGCGTCTCAGGGCAGCCGGCGGTAGATCCGGTGTGTCATGTCGTGGGGGGCAAACCCGCGCAGGCAGGCCTGCGGCAGGGTTTCCGACGGGCTGATGAACAGCCAGCCGCCCGGGGACAGGCGAGCGTGGAAGGCCGCGATCAGGCGCTCCTGCAAAGGTGTCTGCAGGTAGATCAGCAGGTTGCGGCAGCTGATGACGTCCCACGGGCCGTCGGGCTGGACGGTCAGCACGTCCTGCCGCTCGAAGCGCACGCCCGGCCTCAGCGCGGGCGCGACCTCGAAGTCCGCGCCGACGGACGCGAAAAACCGCTCGCGCGACGGGCCGTCCACTTCGCTCAGGGCCTTGGCGCCATAGCGGGCTCGCCATGCATGGGCCAGGGCTTCGTCGTTCAGGTCGGTGCCCAGCACCTCGGCGGTTCCGCTCCAGGCCCCCTCGCTCCGGCCTTCGGCGAACATCATGGCCAGGGTGTAGGCTTCCTCGCCGGTGGCGCAGGCGGGCACCCAGCAGCGCCAGCCCCGGCCCGGATCCGGCGGCTGCAGGCGCCAGGCGCGGCCCAGTGCCTCGAAGGCCGCCCGATCCCGGAAGAACGACGACACCGACACCAGGAAACGTCGCTGCAGCGTCCAGGCCTCCTGCGGGTCGCCGTCCATGCGTGACAGGTAGGCCGCCAGGTCGGGCAGACCGAGCTCCCCCAGGCGCCGGGCGGTGCGCCGCTCCAGGGTATCGGGCTTGTAGCCGGAAAAATCGATGCCGGTCACCAGCCGGACACGCGCGAGCAAGGCCGCGAGGTCCGCACCCGGCGCGGCAGGTTTGGCCCCCGGAGTCGGGCCGGACCACCCCCAGGCGGCCGGCATGTGCTCCGCCTCCAGCACGCGGGCCTCGGGCACGGCCGCGATCACCGCCCGTGGCATGCCGTCAAACCGCGCCTGCAATGGCGCCTGGACCCAGACACTGCCCCCGCTGCGCACCAGCGCGGCAGCACCGATGGCACCGTCGCTGCCGGCGCCCGACAGGACCACCGACGCGGCCCGGCCGCCCAGACCGTCGGCCAGAGACAGCAGCAGCGCATCGACCGACGGGGTGTAGACGAACTGGCCGGACGGGGGCTGCAGCTCCCAGCCCGAATGGGCCCAGCGCGCATGGCAGCCAGCCGGGACCAGGGCCACCGTGTCAGGCTCGGGAGGGGCGCCGCCCGTCATCAGGCGCACCGGCAGCGTGCAGGTGCGCTGCAGCAGCTGGCACAGCAGGTCATGATGGCTGTCGCTGGCCATGTGCTGCGCCACCACATACGCAGTGACGCCGTTGGGCCGCAGGTGGGGCAGCAGCGACTGCAGCGCTTCAAGCCCGCCCGCCGAAGCGCCGATGGCCACCACGGCAGGCGCCGCGCGGCGCCCGGCGGCCTCTGCCACGGGCCCGTCACGCGCCAGCGCCAGCATGTTCGCTCATCAGCCGGCCAACCAGGACCAGCGCCGCGTCGAAATCGAAATCCGCCACGGCGCGGGTCACGGGCGCCAGGCGGGACGCCAGCGGCGTGCCCCGCGTCAGCGACAGCAGCGCATCCACCGCATCGGCGGCCTCGCTGTCGCTGGCTTGCAGCAGGTCGTGCAGACGGGCCAACGCCTGCGTGATGTCCCCTTCGGTGGCCTGTGCCGGCACCGCGGCTGCCAGCTCCTGGCCGGCATCCAGTGCGACCAGCCCGTCAATGACCGGGCCCAGCGCCCCCAACACCCGGTCCAGCGCGGCCGGCAGGTCGGCCTCGCGGTTCGCCAGGCAGGCCGCCTCCAGCTCGCCCGCCGCCGCCTGCACCGCCAGCGCGCCGATGTTGCCGGCGGTGCCCTTGAGGGTGTGGGCCAGGCGCGCGGGCGCGTCGGGGTCGGTGCCGGTGCGCGCCTGCGCGAACCGTTCCGCGAAGTGGCGCTGGCCTTCCAGGAACTTGCCCAGCAGGCGGCGGTACAGCGCCGGGTTGTCCATGGTCGTCGCCAGGCCCCTGGCGGTGTCTATGCCTGGCAGCGCGGGAAACGGGAGGTCCGATGCATTAGCCGCCGGCGCTGACGCCGACGCTCCAGTCGCCCCGGCGGCCGGCGCGCGGCGCGCCATCCAGCGGGCCATGGTGGCGAACATGCCGCCCACATCCAGCGGCTTGGCGATGTGGTCCAGCATGCCCGCCTCCAGCACCTTCTCGCGGTCGCCGGCCATGGCGTTGGCAGTCATGGCGACCACGGGTATGCCGGCCAGCGACGGTTCGGCGCGTATGCGCCGCGCGGCGGTGTACCCGTCCATCACCGGCATCTGGCAATCCATCAGGATGCCGTCGAAACGGGCATCCTTTGCCAGGATGTCCAGCGCCTCCTGGCCGTGGTTGGCCACGACCACCTCGATCCCCGCCTGGCCCAGGAGGTCCAGCGCCAGCTCCTGGTTCATGTCGTTGTCTTCCACCAGCAGCACCCGGCTGCCGCGCAGCACCTCCATGTGCTCGCGCTGGGCACCGGCCTTCTGGTGGCTGCGGCTGTCGGTCACCGCGCCCAGGCCCAGGGCCTCGCCCACCGCCTCCAGCAGGGTGGTGGCCGTGACCGGCTTGGTCAGCACCGCAGTGGGCCGCATGCCGCCGGCGCCCGTGTCCTGCTGCAGCGCCTCCTCGCGCCCGTGCGAGGTGACCATGACCACCGGCGGCAGCGGCGACAGCCCGATCCCGGGCAGGCGCTCCAGCGTCTGGATGCCGTCGAGCACCGGCATGCGCCAGTCCAGCAGCACCAGGCCGAACGGCCGGCCCTCCCGCTGGGCCTCCAGCAGGCGGTCCAGCGCCTGCTGGCCGTTGTGAGCCAGCTCGACCGGCATGCCGAAGCCCTGCACCAGACCGGCCAGGATTTCCCGCGCGCTGGCATTGTCGTCCACGATCAGGGTACGCACCTGGGCGAAGGCCTGGGCGTCGTGGCTGCGACGCGGCGCGGGAACAGCCTGCACGCCGAACACCGCGTGGAAGTGGAACACCGAGCCCCTGCCCACCTCGCTCTCGACCCAGATGCGGCCGCCCATCAGCTCGACCAGCTTCTTGGAAATGGCCAGCCCCAGGCCGGTGCCGCCGTACTTGCGGGTGGTGGAGCTGTCGGCCTGGCTGAAGGACTGGAACATGCGCCCGCACTGCTCGGGCGTCATGCCGATGCCGGTGTCGCGCACCCAGGCGTGCAGCTCGACCGAGGAGGCCTCCCGGCGCACCACCTCCATGCCCACCACCACCTCGCCCTCGTCGGTGAACTTGACCGCGTTGTTGCCCAGGTTGATCAGCACCTGCCCCAGGCGCAGGGGGTCGCCCACCAGCGCCGTGGGCACGTCCGGCCCCATCTGGATCAGCAGCTCCAGCCCCTTGTCCTCGGCCTTCATCCCGACCAGGTTGGCCAGGTGGTCCATCACATCCTCGAGCCGGAAGTCGATCGCCTCCATGCTCATCTTGCCGGCCTCGATCTTGGAGAAGTCCAGGATGTCGTTGATGATCCCCAGCAGGTTCTCGGCCGAACGGTGCACCTTCTCGATGTAGTTGCGCTGGCGCTTGTCCAGCGTCGTCTGCAGCGCCAGGTGCGACATGCCGATGATGGCGTTCATGGGCGTGCGGATCTCGTGGCTCATGTTGGCCAGGAAGTCGCTCTTGGCGCGGGTGGCGTCCTCGGCCGCCTCCTTGGCACGCCGCATCTCGTCCTGCAGCCGCTGGCGTTCGGTGATGTCCTGTGCGATCACCCCGACGGCATAGATCGCGCCCGAGGGGTCGCGCAGCGGGAACTTGAAGACCTGCCGCACCTCGTGGTGCCCCGGCCGGTTGATCGTGTGCTCGAATTCCATCAGCTGGCCCTGGCCCAGCACCTGGGCGTCGGTCTCCTGGCCCCAGCGGTCTTCCTCTTCACCGATGAACTCGCTGATGCGGTGACCCAGCAACGCTTCGGGATCGACGCCGAGCACACGCTGGAGGTAGGCCCCGAAATGCGCGTTGACCAGCAGGAAACGCCCCTGCGGGTCCTTCAGATAGATGTCGGTGGGCGAGTTGTCGAGCACCGCCTGGATCAGGGCCCGGGACTTCTGCACCTCCTCCAGCGCGGCGCGCACCCGCTCGTCGGCCGCCTTCTGTTCGGTGATGTCCTGGTGTATGCCCACCACCCGCAGGGCGCGCCCCTGGGCATCGCGCTCGGTGGGGCGCCCGATCGCCTGCACCCAGCACCAGTCGCCGGGCTTGGTCCGCATGCGGAACTCGGCCCGGTACTCGGGCACGTCGCCACGCACGCATTGCGCGAAGCGTTCGGCGGCACCGGCCCGGTCCTCCGGGTGCACCAGGTTTTCCCACAGGGCCAGGGTGGCCGCCTCCTGCTGCAGCAGCTCCTCGCGGGTGTAGCCCAGCATGGCGGCCCAGCCCTCGTCGAACTCGTTGCGGCCGGTGTCGCCGTGCCAGTCCCACATTCCCAGCTGGCCGCCGCGCAGGGCCAGGTTCAGGCGCTGTTCGCTCTCGGCCACCGCCCGTTCGGACGCCAGCCGCTCGGTCATGTCGGTGGCGATCACGCAGATGGCGTAGATGCGCCCCTCGGGGTCGCGCAGGGGGATCTTGACGCTGGCGTAGGTGCGCTGGCGCCCCGCCAGCACGGCTGACTCCTCGGTGTGGCGGACGGCGCCGTCGGCCAGCACCGCCATGTCCGCCGCCGTGTAGGCGTCGGCGGTCGCGGCGTCGAACACGTCGTGCGCGGTCCGGCCGACCGCATCCTGCGGCTCCACGCCGAACAGGTCGCTCCAGGCGCGGTTGACGAACATGTAGCGCCCGTCCAGGCCCTTGAGGTAGATCACGGCCGGCGAGTTGTCGAGGATGGCCTGGTTGAGCTTCTTGGACTGCTCCACCTGCTCCAGCGCTTCGCGGATCTTCTCCTCCGCCCGGCGCCGCTCGGTCACGTCGCGCACCGAGGCGCAGACGCACACGCCGCGCCCGCCCAGCGCGGGCAGGCGCGACAGGCCCACATCGACCGAGAACTCGCTGCCATCCCGGCGGCGCCCACGCAGGCTGGTGCTCTGGGCCGCCATGGGGCGCGATCCGCCGGTCCGCAGGAAGCCGTCGCGCAGCGGGGGGTGGTGCGGCCGCACCGCATCGGGCACCAGCACCTCGATCAGCTGCCCGTTCAGCTCCCCGGGCCCGTAGCCGAACATCCGTTCCAGCTGGGGGTTGACCATGATGATGTGGCCGCGCTCGTCGGCCACCAGCATGCCGTCGGGCGCGGACTCGATGATGCCCCGGTACCAGGCCTCGGTGGCCTTGATCTCGGCCTGCTGGGCTTCGAGCTCCACCGTCTGCTCTTCGAGTTGCGCGGCCTGGCGCTCCAGGCTCTCAGCCTGTCGCTGCGTCTCGGACAGCAGCTGCCGGGTCTTCGCGCTGCGCTCCAGGATCTCCAGGCTCATGGCCAGCAGGGGCAGCGCGCCTTCCAGCAGGGTCTGGCGCCCGGGCGTGAGGGGTTCGAAGCTGGCGAACTCCAGCACGCCGAGCAGCCGGTCGCTGCGCACGATGGGCAGCGCGGCGATGACCTGCGGGGTGCCGGCTCCCAGGCCGGAGGCGATCCGGACATACCCCTCAGGCGGGTCGTCCCACACGATGGTGCGCCGCTCGACCGCGCACTGCCCCACCAGCCCCTCGCCCAGGGCCACCTCGGCCGCCAGCCCGTCGCCGGCGCCGAAGGCATAACCCTGCAGCAGGGTCAGGCGCTGGCCGCCTTCTTCCATGAAGAACACCGCGCCCTGCCCCATCTGCAGCAGCGGCGCGACCTCCGCCAGGAACTGCCGGGCCAGTTCGTCCAGGCTGTCGGCGGCCTGCATCTGGGCCGACAGGGCCGCCAGGTGGGTCTTGACCCAGCGCTCCGCCTCGCGCTCGCGCGCGCCACCCTGCATCACGTCCACGGCACGCGCGAGGGCGCCCACCTCGTTGGGGTAGTCGGTGTAGGGCACCGGGTGCTGCAGCTCGCCGGCGGCCACCCGCTCCACGTGCTGCATCAGCCGCCGTTGCGGCGCCCGGATCGAACGCGCGATCACCCAGCCGAGCAGCATGCTGAGAACCGCGCTGGCCATCAGCAGCGCCAGCGCCGCCTGGGTGCTGTGCTCGGCCAGTTCATCCGACCGCCGGGCGCCAGCCTCCGCGCTGTCTTCCTTCAGGCGGGTGATGGCTTCGAGGGAGGCGGTGGTGGTCTGCGCCGCGCCCAGGAAGGACGGCTGCGACAGGTAGGCCCGCAGGTCGGCCATGCTGCCCTCCTGCAGCATCTGCATGGCGTAGTTGACGTTGCGCTGCAGCGTGCTGTTGTCGGCATCGAAACGCGCCATCAAGCGACGCGCTTCCTCGCGCACCAGGCGCTGGCGCAACTCGGCAATGGCCGCGCCCAGCCGGGCCTGGGCCTCGGTGACCTGCTGGCGGGCGCGTTCGCGCTCGGTTTCGTCGGTGGCCAGCACCGCCTGGCGGATGGCCCGTCCCATCTGCGCGATCCGTGTTTCCGCATCCTTGGCGTAGAACACGGCCTGCAAGTCGATGTGGTAGAGGCTCTGGACGTCGCGGTTGACGGTGTAGATGTTGTAGAGGCTGTAACCCCCCGTCACCATCGTCAGCAGCACCATGCAGGCAAACCCCACGGTGAGCTTGGTCGCGAGCGTGTATCGCTCCAGGAATCGCATCAACACCTCTCCGATTCAGGCATACGGCTCCCTTGAAGCCCGGGCCGCCGCGTGCAGTGGGATTTGCGACCGAGTATCTGATCTTGTGGTCTTGTGGCATCACATTTTTTTGCATTTTGGTAAAAAAGCAACCGCGCCCGGGTACAGTGCGGCGAGTCACCATGCGCCCGCCCGCCCGCTTCCCTGGCCTTGCCGTCCGTATGCTGCTGGCCGTTCTGGTCTTGGCCGGCACGGCCCACGCCCGCTCGCTGGCGGACATCCGATCATCAAACCAGCTGCGGATCTGCATCGCGGGCTCCAGCGCTGCCTTCTACCGGGAAAACGCCGAGGCCTTCGCCCGCAGCCTGGGCGTCTCCCCGGTGGTGGTGTCGCTCAAGTCCTGGGACGAGCAGTTCCTGAACCGCGAAGGCAAGCTCGAGCGCGAGCAGCGCTACGTCGCGCGGCTGCTGGAGAACGGCGAATGCGACCTGTTCCCCAACGACCTGCACCTGCTGGACTGGCGCCTGACCAAGATGGAGCTGGTTCCCTACTACACCGTGCGCAAGATGATCGTGGCGCACCAGCGTCTGCGCCCGGTGGTCAGGACTCCGGCCGATCTGGCCGGCCTGCGCGCGGCGGTGCAAAAAGGCACGTCGTACGATGCCTGGCTGGCCCACGAAAACGAAACCAGCTACCGAGCCAGGCCCGTGGTGGTGGAGCACCACCCGACCGCCGAGAGCGTGCAGCGGGTTTCCCGCGGCCTGGCCGACTTCACGGTCACGGGCTCCGAAGGCGCGTTCAAGTGGATACGCAGCGGGGAATACGACAACCTGGACCTGCTGTTCCCGGTGGACGACATCGTGGCCGTCGGCTGGGGGCTGTCCCCTTCCGCGCCGGACCTGCGCGAAGCCCTGCAGCGCTACTTCGACGACAGCCTGCGCGTGGGCTCCGAGCTCGATCGGTCCTGGCAGCGGTACTACGGCATATCCCGGACGGAGTATCAGTTCTTCGAGCAGTCCCTGGACACGCGGGCGGCCGAGCGTGCCGCCCTGCGGGCCTGGGCCCTGCCCGTGGGCACGGGCGTCGCGGGTGTGCTGGCGGCCATGCTGCTCTGGACCGGGCGGCTGCGCCGGGAAGCCGCATCACACCGCGCCACCGCGCAGACCCTGGCCGAGAGCCGGCAGGCGCTGGAACAGGAGTCGGGCCGGCGGCTGGCGGTGTCCCAGGTCCAGCTGGCGCTGCAGCAGGCCCCCACGCGCGAAGCCTTCGCGCAGACCCTGCTGTCCGGACTGTCCAGGCACGTGGGCTTCCAGCAGGCGCTGCTCTGCACGGTTGACGGCGCGCGCCTGCACCCCGTGGCCCGCTACGCCGGCACCGGCGACAGCCCGGATGCCGAGCTGCAGGCAACGCCCGGACTGGGCCCGCTGCTGGCCGAGGCCGTGCGCCTGCGCCGCGACATCGTGATGGAGCCGCACGAGGGGGCCGGCCTGCGCATCCACTCGGGCACCGGCAGCCACCCACCGGCCACGGTGCTGATCCACCCCATCCTGCTGCGCGACAAGGTGGTGGCCGTCCTGGAGCTGGCGTCGCTGGGGCCGCTGACACTGGACGACGCGGCCTTCCTGCAGGACCTGATGCCATTCGTGGCGGTGTCCCTTGATCGGCTGCCGCCGTGACCGATGGCGGCGCCATGCTGCTAGCATCACACCCCATGCCTCGCCAGCCGCACACCTTCGCCACTGCCCCCACCGGGCCGGCGCGCGCGTGCCTGCGCAAGGACAAAAAACCGGGGCTCATCTGACCGGAGCCTGCGGTTCCGTCGTCGGATGAGCGATGGAACCCGGCAGGTTGGCGCCGCTTCTCGTCCGGTCTCCCCGCATCGCTCCGACGGTGGTTCGTTCACCGGTCTTTTTCCATGGAGCGCTGCATGCCGACCACTGCCACCACCCACCCGTCGCCCAACACGGCCCGCGCCCGCCTGCGCGGACTCTGGCTGCCCCTGATCACCCCGTTCCAGCCCGACGGCGCGCTGGACCACGAAGCGCTCAAACGCCTGGTGCGGCATTACAGGGGCAGCGGCATCGCGGGTTTCGTGGTCTGTGGCTCCACCGGCGAGGCCGCCGCGCTGGAGCCCGATGAACAGCTGGAGACGCTGCGCACGGTGCTGGCGCATGCCGACGGCCTGCCGGTGATGATGGGCGTGCCGGGCAACCACCTGGGCCGGGCCACGGCCTGGGTACGCGCGCTGGGCGACTTTGCGCTGGCCGGCCTGCTGGCCTCGGCCCCTCCCTACATCCGGCCATCGCAGGCCGGGCTGCTGCAGTGGTTCACCACCCTGGCCGACGCCGCGCGCGCGCCGCTGGTGCTCTACGACATCCCCTACCGCACCGGCGCGCACATCGACACCGGCACGCTGCTGACACTGGCCGACCATCCCAACATCCACGCCATCAAGGACTGCGGCGGCGACCTGGGCAAGACCCAGGCCTTGATCGCCCATGGCGGGCTGCAGGTGCTGGCGGGCGACGAGGATGCGCTGCTGTCCACGCTGGCACAGGGCGGTACCGGCGCCATCCTTGCGGCGGCCCACCTGCGCACGGCGGATTTCGTGCGGCTGATGGACGCGGTGGCCGCCGGCCGGCTGAGCGAGGCCCACGCGCTGTGGCGCGCGCTGCGCCCGCTGGTGGACGCCGCCTACGCCGAACCCAACCCGGCCGCCTTCAAGTGGGCGCTGGCGCGGCAGGGGCTGGTGCACGACACGCTGCGCCCGCCCATGACGGCGCTGTCGCCCGCCGGGGTGGAGCGGATGCTGGCGGTGTTGTAAACGGACTCAACCGCCCGTGACGGGCGGAAAAAAGGCGACTTCGGCGCCGTCGCGCAGCGCGGCGGCTTCGTCGCACATGGTCTGGTCCACCGCCACGCGCACGGCCTTGCCGCGCGCCAGCGCCTGGGCATAGGCGCCGCCGCGCGCGATGAGCTCGTCACGCAGCGCGGCCACGGTGGCGGCGGGGGTTTCCAGCGCCTCGCCGCCCTGGCCGATGGCCTCGCGGATGGAGGCGAAGTATTTGAGCTGGACTTTCATGCGAGGAGGTCCGACAGCGCGATGAAGCGCACGGCATCGCCGCGCGCGATGGTCTGGCCGGCCGGGTTGTCGATCAGGCCGTCGGCCCAGGTCATGGAGGTCAGCACGCCCGAGCTCTGGTTGGTGAACAGCTCCACCCCGCCCTGCGCGTTGCGCCGCGCGCGCAGGAATTCGCGGCGCCTGTCACCCTTGGGCAGATCGAAATGCGCGGGCAGCCGCTGCGCCGGCACGCTCACGTCGGCCACGCCCTGCAGCCGCAGCAGGAAGGGCCGCACCAGCAGCAGGAAGGTGACGAAGCTGGACACCGGGTTGCCGGGCAGGCCGATGAAGTGGGCGCCGCCCACGCGGCCGTGCGCGAAGGGCTTGCCGGGTTTCATGGCGATCTGCCACAGGTCCAGCGTGCCGAGCTGCTGCACCGCCGGCTTGACGTGGTCTTCCTCACCCACCGAAACGCCGCCGCTGGTGAGGATGAGGTCGTTCGCGTCGGCGGCGTCGCGCAACGCGGCCACGGTGGCCTCGCGCTGGTCGGGCACGATGCCGAGATCGGTCACCTGGCAGCCCAGGCGCTGCAGCAGCGTGCGCAGGAAGAAGCGGTTGGAGTTGTAGATGGCGCCGGGTGGCAGCTGGTCCGGCGGGACGGTGCCGGGCATGACGAGCTCGTCGCCGGTGGAGAACAGTGCCACGCGCGGGCGCGGACGCACCGGCAGGTTGCCGTGCCCGATGCCGGCGGCCAGGCCCAGTTCGGCCGGGCCCAGGCGGGTGCCGGCGGCCAGCACCACGGCGCCCTTTTGCACGTCTTCGCCCTGGCGGCGTATCCACTGGCCGGGCTTCACGTCGCCACGCACGGTGATGGCGCCCTCGCCGGCCGCTTCGGTGTCTTCCTGCATCACCACGGCATCGGCGCCGGCGGGCACCGGCGCGCCGGTGAAGATGCGGGCCACGGTGCCCGGCTGCAGCGGCTGGCCGAAGTGGCCGGCGGGGATGCGCTGGGACACCGGCAGCGGTTGGCCGCCCAGATCGGCGGTGCGCACGGCATATCCGTCCATGGCGCTGTTGTCGTGGCCGGGCACGTGCAGCGCGCTCACCAGGTCCTGCGCCAGCACGCGGCGGTCGGCATCGAAGCTGGAGACGTGCTCGATGGACGCCAGCGGCTCGACGCCGGCCAGCAGGTCAGCGAGTGCGTCATCTAGCGGGCGCAGGATGGCCATGTGTCAGCGCCGCCCGGCCGCCCGAAGGCGTTGACGCGCCCCCCCGGGGGGCAGCGATACGTGAAGCGATGAGCGTGGGGGCTTCATGTCAGGCGCAGTGGCGCTCGATGTAGGCCTTGACCCGGGCCACGTCGGCCGGCAGCACGGTCACGCGCTTGGGCAGGTCTTCGATGCCGATGAACCTGGCCGGGCGCTCGGGCTCGCGGCCCAGGGCCTCCACGATGCTGGCCGCGAACTTGATGGGCAGCGCGGTTTCCAGCACCACCATGGGCACGCCGGGTTTCAGGTGCTCGCGCGCCACCTTCACGCCGTCGGCGGTGTGGGTGTCGATCACGATGCCGTGGCGGCTCCAGCAGTCGCGGATAGTGGCGATGCGGTCGGCATGGGTGCTTTTGCCGCTGACGAAGCCGTAGCGGCTGACAGCCTGCGCGAAGGCGGGGTCGGCGCTGAGGTCGAAACGGCCTTCGCGGTTGAGCGCGGTGCCGAACAGGGCCTGGGTGCGGGCGCCGTCGCGGCCCAGCAGGTCGAACACGAAGCGCTCGAAGTTGCTGGCCTTGGAGATGTCCATCGACGGGCTGGAGGTCTCGT